>NZ_JAZHLJ010000189.1:0-2388 GCF_036549495.1 Aurantimonas sp. C2-5-R2 | reverse complement strand
CTCAGTGGAATCGGCACCCCGAGCCTAACGGCTCAAGGCGGGCAACGCCGCCCACTTCAGAGTTTCAACAGAGACCGGGACATTCCCGAAAGCGGGGCCTATCGAAGAAAACGTCGTCCCAGGAGTTTCGCCTCGCCGCGCGCTCTCTCTTTCTTTCCCAAGCCTCCTCTTTGGCCCGCTCAGCATCAGTCAGTACATGTTTCTCCCGCCTGATCGTTTCTGTGATCGAGAAGCCGACAGTCTCAGTTTCGGATTTGAATTTCGCCAAGCCCTCGCCTGCGACGAGTTCGAAGCCCTGGAGTGATGTTGCCCGGACAATCCGCGGCAGGGCGATGGCAAGACGGTCAATCGACGATGACGCCACCTCACACTTGATGAGCCCAGGCCTGTCAGCAGCGACGATACCGATATTCGATGGCTTCGCCTTTCTGAGCGCGGTGAGCGTCCGCTCGATGACTGGGTGCGGCGGAGCTGTCTGGCTATCATCGCCTTCAGACGCGAGGATACGTGACTGTTCCCGCACGCCCGCGAGTGCGGCAGCTTCACGGCTGAGGTCCGCATTGGCAATCGTGATCCCGGGGGCACTCCCCGCCTTGGCTTTCGGCAGGGGCGTTTGCTTCACCTTCTTCCCGGCCGCCTTCTTTGCCCACCAACCAAGCGGTGGATTAGGAATGTCGTGCTTCCTGCAGATCTTATGAAGCGCGACATCGGAGATCGCGAAATCCTTCGCCAAATGCGTCAGCGGCTTCGACCAGACCAGTTCGTAAAATTCTTCACGCGTAAAAACTCGTGCCACAATGATTCCTTCGATGCTCTCCCTGTCTGCCTCCTTGGTGGCAAATGCGACCCCAGGATTGTCGAACCCTAAACGGAGCTATGGCGGAAACTGGGTGATGACGGTTTGAGAAAGGCGGCGTATCGGGGCGGTTGTTGAAGCCTGCCCGAACCTCCAAAGGAGCGATACGCCTATGACGACTGATACCACCATTTCCGCGTTCCGGCATCCTGACGCGATTGACGATCCGCTGACATCGGTTCTGCGTGAGGGCGCTCGTCGTCTTCTCGCAGAGGCTATCGAGGCGGAGGCGGAAGCATTCTTGGCCTCAATGAAGGATGAACGGCTTGCTGACGGCCGGGCTCGTTTCGTGCGGCACGGCCATGGTCCCGAACGCACGATCCAGGCGGGAATTGGCTCCGTGCCGGTCAGCCGGGCGAAGGTTCGCGACCGCTGCGACGGCTCCGGTGAAGGCAGCGAGCGCTTTACCTTCACCTCGGCGATTCTGCCCAAGTGGGCACGCCGAACGAAAAGCCTCGATGCGCTGCTGCCGGTCCTTTATCTGCGCGGCATCTCGACCGGCGATTTCCAGGAGGCTCTGGCGGCGCTGCTGGGCAAGGACGCGCCGAACCTTTCACCGTCGGTGATCGGCCGCCTGAAAGAGGACTGGCAAGCCGAATACGATCGCTGGCAGCGCCGCGATTTGTCGGCCCGTCGATACGTCTATATCTGGGCCGACGGCGTCTATCTCCAGGCCAGGATGGAAGATGCGGCCGCCTGCATGCTCGTCGTCATCGGCGCGACGCCTGAGGGCAAGAAGGAACTTGTCGGCTTCCAGGTGGGCGTTCGCGAGAGTAGCCAGAGTTGGCGCGAACTCCTCGTCGATCTGAAAGCCCGCGGTCTCGCGGTCGCGCCCGAACTCGCGGTCGGCGATGGCGCCATAGGATTTTGGAAGGCGCTCGACGAGATCTTTCCCGGCACGAAGCATCAGCGCTGCTGGGTCCACAAGATCGCGAACGTGCTGAACAAGGTCCCGGTGTCCGTCCAACCGAACATGAAGGCCGATTTGCGTGAGGTCCGCGACGCGCCGGACCGGGCGAGCGCCGAGACGGCGATCGCGGTGTTCGCCGAGAAGTATCAGGCGAAATATCCCAAGGCGGTCGAGTGCCTGACCAAGGATCGCGATGCGCTCCTGACCTTCTTCGACTTCCCCGCCGAGCATTGGGATCACCTGCGCACGGCGAACCCCATCGAGAGCGTCTTTGCAACCGTCCGGCATCGGACTGTGCGAACCAAGGGAGCCCTCTCGCACAAATCCGCACGATTGATGGTCTTCAAGCTCGTCATGGCGGCTGCCAAGACCTGGCGGAAGCTGAAGGGCGAAAACTGCTTGCCGATGGTCATCGCAGGCGTCAAATTCACCGACGGCGTCGCGGTCACCCCGGACACCGATCAACGCGCCGCCTGATCGGCCCCGTCACCCAAATCCGACCATAGCTCCCCTAAACGCCCGCAGAATCCTCTTAGTGTCCGTTCCAAAAAGAGGTGAGTGATTTCAGCGGGTTGTGATTCTGTCGGATTGCTGAGATTCGACGGAGATCAAGATGCCCTGG
>NZ_JAZHLJ010000187.1:0-2398 GCF_036549495.1 Aurantimonas sp. C2-5-R2 | reverse complement strand
TCGTCGATGTGGTATCTTTCTTCATGGCGTTGCTCTCCGAAGTGGATTCGACACCCCGAGCCTACCGGCTCAAGGCGGGCAACGCCGCCCCTTCAGAAGTTCAACATCGATCGGGACATCCCCGCGCCCCCAGCGCCGATTAACGTTGGGGCGCTGCCCCTGTTCAGGCTCATCATCGAAACGGGCGCTGTAAATCCCGCAAACTACAACGCCATGTGGATCCATGGGGAGGCCTTGCAGGGTGGGTCACGCAACCAGCTCGAACTGCCTCGCGGCGGTCACAGGTTTTTCGGTTTCCTGTTCACGCAATACGACTATCCCCACAATTTGACGATCGGGGAGCCGATTCTTCGCAGCGGCGCTCGCGCATGGAATGACCGCCGTCTGACATGGCACGGCAATAATCGTATGGAACGAATGAATTTGCCGACCGCCGCACAGGGCGGATTCGAGTATGCGGACACGGCCGTCATGTTTCGCCGTCTGGGGGACGGCTCATTCGAGCTGATTGTCACGCCGTGGGATTCAGACCTAGCGCGTTCCTGGCGGCAAGCCTCGGCCCAGCGGCAAACTCTATTTCGGCTCGGCACAGTCGCGACAAGCCGGATCGTTGGGCTGTTGTAGGAATAGGGACGAGCGGCAGAGCACGAGTCTGCTTTTCGCATGCCGTCAGGTCAGTGCATTCTGCCTTGTCCTGATCGATTCCGCCCAGTCGGCGAGGATTTTGATGTCCGTCAGAATATCGTCCGGTGGAGGAACGGCACCGTCCCGTGCCCGCGACGGATCATGTGCCTCCACGAGGTCACTGCATTTCTTGAAGTTCTTCCGAAAGGTTTCGACATCCGCGTCCTCGATGACCGTAACCCTCTTCAGATTCTTGGTGTCGATATAATCGCGGTGCCGGTGGATGACCCCGGCAAAGGCCACGTCTTCGAGACCGCGTTCCCACGTTGCCCTGAGCCGGTCATAAATCTTCACTGCGGCGTCTCGATATCCTTCTTCGTCATTCGCATCGTAGAGCTTGCGCGATTCCCGTGCTGCTTTTTCCAGCTTGTCGATCCGATCGCGGATGCTGGCGTGCTGCCAGGGCAGTCCCTCGCCGACCATGCCTGTGCCGGCAGGACTGCGCGACAGGCTGACAAGCTTCATGGGAAGACCCTCGCGGACACCTTTGTCGTGCAGGTCGTTCACAAACACCATGTCGTGGGTGAAGACGATGATCTGGCGCGTCTTGGATTCTTCGACCAGCCGCTCCGCCACTTTCTCGCGCCAGCGATGATCGAGCGATGTCACCGGGTCATCAAACACGAGCGCGGACTTATGGGACGCCGTTGCAAGCTCGGTGAGGAACGCAGCCAATGCCACGCATGTTTGCTCACCCTCACTCAAGACCATGTGGACCTTGGCTTTCGGGTTGGCAAAGAGGCGCACCTGATAGTTGGGGGAGCCGTACTGCCCGCCTGAACGCACGATTTCCACGCGCACTTTTTCCGCCGCGAGACGGACGATTTCTGACTGAAACTGGTCGCGCATCTTCGGGGTGATGACGTTATCGGCGATGTCGTTCCCCAGCTTGGTGATGGCGTTGGTTGCCGTGTCCGCGATGCAGGCGCGAAGAATCCGCAGATCGTCCAGGCGCTTTATTTCTTTCCTGGCGGTTTCGAGCAGGTCAGGGATGGCGGCCCGGTCCTTCAGGGAGTCACGTTCATGTATCAGTTTCTTGCGGCCATCCATGTCGCCGGCTTCATCAAGCTCCACGGCATAGGCTTCAAGCGCACCCGTCAGCTTCTCCAGTTCGGCCTTTGGTGAAGGCGAGAGCGGCGGCAGCACGAGCTCATCAGGAGACGAAAGCGCACGGAGGCATTTAAGGCGCCGCAAATCCGCACTGGCGACGAAGCGCAGGACGCTGCGGGCGAGGCTCGCATGTTGAAGAGCTATGCGCTGCCGCGCCTGCGCCATCACGCGCACATCTAGTTTCCGAAGCCTGAACGCTGCAAGGGCATCGGAGAATTCATGCTCCGCGCTTGCCGCCTGTGACTCGGCATCAGCCTGGATGAACGCCTCGAAACCTTCCATACGGCTTTTGGCTTCAGGGCTGAGCGTCTGATGGCAAAGGACGCACGCTTCGTCCTCCGCAGGCGGGAAGGGAGAGCCGGGATATGCCGTTTGTTCAGAATAGCGGCGCGCCGCCTCCCACAGAGTGCGCCACGTTTCCGCGCCGACACCCGGAATAGCAAGGCCATCGAACGTATCGTGCGCGGCGAGATTGGCCGCTGCCCGCCTGCTCCTTGCCGCATCGGCCAGTGCCTCGGAGCGTGTCAACGAATGTGAGACAGCCGGAGCGATAGATTAAGCTTGGAGTTGGAGCTTGTTGTTGGGCGGATTGATCCAGACGGCG
>NZ_JAZHLJ010000188.1:0-2398 GCF_036549495.1 Aurantimonas sp. C2-5-R2 | reverse complement strand
TCTGGGGCATTACCATGTCGATACGTTACCTGCGCCCTCAAGGGTAAATTCCCGGGTGGTCGATGTCTCATCGTCATTGGCACGGAGGGAGCGCCGGATCGATCTCCTGCTTGCCTTTGGTGTCGGTGCCCCTGCAGGCCAAATGCGTCCCGGGCCTCACCCAGTCCTTCATAATCAGCGGCTCATATGCTGAGGTGATCGTGATGATGACGTCGGCCTCGGCGCCCAGTCCATCCCGCTCCACCACTTGGAATAGCAGGCCGACCCCCTCCGCTACCTTGGCAAGGCCGGGCAGCATGTCCGGATGGAAGTTCCATGCGACGACCTTATCGAAATCGCGCTGCTCCGCCGCCGCTCTCAACTGGAAACCGGCTTGGTGCCAAGCGCCGACCATGCCGAGAACCTTCGCATCCTCGCGGGCTAGAGCATCGGGCGATTATTCTGCAACATATCCTGCGGCCTTGAGGTAGTTCCAGCATTCGCCGGGCTCGAACAGGCCGCAGATGTCGCCCAGAGCGTGCCAGAGATCGTCCGAGGTTCGGGCATTGGCCTTGCGTAGCAAGGTCTTCAGCTTTGAGAAGGCCATTTCTATCGGATTGAGGTCGAGCGAGTATTTCGGAAGGAAAAGGCGCCAGGCGCCTTTCTCGGCAATGGTCTGCGCAGCTCTCGGGCTTTTGTGAACGTTGAGATTGTCCAGGATCACCACGTCGCCGGGGGCCAGGCATGGCGCCAATTGCGTGCGTACGTAGACGTCGAACGCCGCGCCATCCATGGCGCCCTCGATAACCCACGGTGCGACAAGCTCATGGCAGCGCAGGCCCGCTACGAACGTCTGGGTTCGCCACTTGCCAAACGGCGCGTCGGCCCGCAGGCGATCGCCACGCAGGCTGCGTCCGCGCAGCGGCGTCATGTTGGTCTTCACACTGGTTTCGTCGATGAAGACCAGCCGCGCCGGCTGCCGGCGCATGAAGAACTGACGGCGGTCTCGCCATTCACGACGAGCCGCCTTGACGTCGGAGCGTTCTTGCTCCGAGGCCAGCAGCGTTTTTTTTATACGTGAACCCTTCCCGGCACAGGAACTTGGACAGGTTCGACGGATCGACCATGATGCCGTGCTGCGCCTCGAGCCAAGCGGCAAGGTCCGGCATCGTTATGTCTGGCTTTGCCCTGACCTTATCGATGATGGCGCACTGGTACGGCCCCAGTTTACCCGATCCTTTAGGGCGGCCCTGCCTGGCTGGCGCCACTGAACCAGTCGCCGCATAGCGCGCCTGCACACGCACAGCCGTGGACGGTGCAACTTCAAACCGCGCTGCCATCGACCGACGCGAACCACCCGCCTCAACGCCCCGGACGATCCGAAGCCGCAAATCCGCTGAAACCGATCTTCCCATGGTGCACCTCCTGCACCAGAGAATCAGCCTTCAACGCAAAAGGGAATGCTCGATTCAATCTTCCCGCCCGATGCTCTAGATGCGCGATCGAGATGGCGCTGGCGGCTGCGGTACGCATCGCAGTTAGATAGTTGCCGCCGACCAGCGCCTGCGCCTGGAGCCGTCCGGTGTCCGGATCGAACAGAAACACCGTGGACTGATGGTTTGACAACCCCTTTGCCATATTTCCCGGCCAGTAGCGGCCGGACTTCAGCCCGAGCGACAGGCTCACCCGGTCAAAACCGGACTTGAACCCGTAGAGCGCGTCCGCATGACCGATCGCTTCGCGGATGACGGGGAAGTTGTAGGCCTTTCCCTCCGCCATCGCCGCAAAGACGCGCTCAACCGCTTGAAAGGCGTCAGCCCGCCCTAGGACTTCCTTGCAGGCCTCTTCCGTGACGATCAGCATCGCGCCGCCTCCCGCAGAAGGCGATGTGGCGGACGGAAACGCTGCCGTCGGAGTGCCGTCCGCGCAGCCTTGTCCCCTGCCCAGGCGGTACCCGGACCGTGTGGGTAGACGGCTGGGCCGCATTTTTCGGCTCGGTTGCGTAGATCCGGGTGCCCGGCGAGACGCTGGACATGGTTAGGCAGGTGCCCGAAATTATGCCGCCGCCGCCGATCGGGGCGACGATCGCGTCGAGTGGCCCAATATCCTCGTGGAGTTCCAACGAGCAGGTGCCCTGGCCCGCGATCACCCGATGATCGTTATAAGGATGGACGAAGTCCGCTCCTGTCCTCGCCACCGCCTCTTCCAGCATCGCTTCGCGGGCGACCGTCGAGGGCTCGCATTCCAGAACCTCTCCGCCATAACCGCGCACCGCCGCCTTTTTCGCCTCGGGCGCCGTACGGGGCATGACTACCGTCGCCTTGATCCCGGGGGATGTCCCGAAGTTTGTTGAACTTCGTTGAGCGGCGATGCCGGGTTGAACGTTACGCGGCCCTCGATGCAGGGGCAATGAACTTTT
>NZ_JAZHLJ010000186.1:0-2495 GCF_036549495.1 Aurantimonas sp. C2-5-R2 | reverse complement strand
ATTGGGACCGAACTGGCCCAGCCGCACCGCCGCCTCAGCCGCCGAAAGCCCCTCAGATCGTGCGGCGGCCTGCTCCAGCGCCGCCGCCGGGTCGAGCGCATGCCAGACGACGTCCTCGTCGCCGAATGCTTTGCCCTTCAGCTTGGCCGCGTTATCCCGCTGTTGCCGGTGAGGGGGCTCACGATTCTCCATTCTCGGTCGCTCCGGATGCTTGTCGGCTTGGCTGAGGCCACGTTCGCTATTGAAGCGATACCACGGCCGATGCTGCTGGCCAGCGTCTCATGAGACTTCCCGAGACGGGGACGGTATCATTGCGGCACGCGACCGGCGCCGCGTGCACGGCATGCCGGTCAGGATATCGACGTTTCGGCGTCAAAGTCTCGCTGATGTTGCCTGATCGGCCGATCGCCAGCGATCGAATGAGGTATCTCGGTGTCAATGTCGACACCCAGGAAATCTGCGAGGATGGGCTTTGCAGGCTACTGTGCAAGGCCGACCTCGCGCTCCGCCAACCGCGTCGCCGCGTCCGGCCGGTGCGCGCGGTGAATCTTTGGCGGCGTCCGGGTCACATAGACGTATCTGGAACCGCCACGGAGAATGGGAGAGCAGCGTCGCCCTTCTTCCCGACGCTAGTCGCCCTGGCTGGTCACCGTAAGGCCGAGAACTCGCCAGCTCTGCATGCCACCGCGATAGTAAAAAATGCGCTCCGCTGGATAGCCGGCGGCGATCATAGCGCGAATAGCGGTTGGCGACTGGCCGCACCACAGCCCGTTGCAGAACAACGCGACGCTCTCGGCATTCGCGCAGTCCCAGCCGTCGAAATCCGGCTCGCAACCAAGTTCGGTCAGCCTGTCGCCCACTTGCGTGTAGGGCAGGCTGATCGCGCCCGGAATCGATCCACCCAGGAACCAATCGATCGTCCGGCTGTCGACGACGATCGCGTCCGGGTCCATGAGCATTTCGATCAATTCAAGCTCCCCGATTGTTGTCACCCCTTCCGCCGGTGCAATCGGCTGTATGCAAAATGGCGGACAGGCGCGCGACGTCTTCGCGAATTCGCCCGTGATTTCGTGGTCCTGATCCTGGATTCGGCGGATTTCGACCGGGCCGTCCTCGGTGTCAACGGTCACGCTTGGCATGTCGCGCGCGATCCCGACCGTCAGCTCCTCCGCGGCGCCCGTTCCGGCAAGCGCCGCCAGCGCGACTCCGGCAGCGACGAAACTCGCAGTAATATGTCTCACCATGTGTTCCTCCCTTGAACGCCAAACAGATAGCAGGGTTTGCATATGATGTGGAGGTTGGCTGAGTAGCTGGCGGATCGGAAACGGGTGAGGTGTCGATGGAGCAATCGTCGTTGTTGACAAACTCGCCCGCGACTTCGCGCAATCGGAATTCGTCGATCAGGGCATGATCGCCGACCTCAATGTGCATTGGGACATCGGCGAGGACGGAATGCCCAAGCCCCATGCCCATGTCATGCTCACCATGCGCCAGATTGAGGTAAATGGGGACGAGAACGGCTTTGGCCGGAAGGTCCGCGACTGGAATGCTACCCAGATGGTGGAGCGCTGGCGGGAGCGTTGGGCGGAACTCGCCAATGAACGGTTGGCCGAACTCGATATCGACGCGCGCATCGATCATCGCAGCCTTGAAGCACAGGGCATCGGGCTTGAGCCGCAAAGCCAGATCGGCGCACCCGCGCAGCGCATCGAGACACATCGTGTCGAGACACGTAGTGTCAAAGGCGAAGGGATCGAGGCGGCCGCCACCGTTGCGGATCGGGCCGAGATGCACCGGCAGATCGCCCGCGACAATGGCCAACGCATCATCGCCGATCCGTCCCTCGCATTGGATGCGATCACGCNCCGCCACCGTTGCGGATCGGGCCGAGATGCACCGGCAGATCGCCCGCGACAATGGCCAACGCATCATCGCCGATCCGTCCCTCGCATTGGATGCGATCACGCATCAGCAATCGACCTTCACGCGGCGCGAGATGGCGCGGTTCGCGCATCGGCACAGCGACGGCATCGACCAGTTCAATGCGGTGACACAGGCCATAGGAACCGCGCCCGATCTGGTCGAACTGGGACGGGACCGACGCGGCGAGGACCGGTTCACCACCCGCGACATGATCGAAGCCGAACAGCGCCTGCACCGGGCCGCCGAACTCATGGCCGGGGCCGAACGCCACGAGGTCGATGACAGGTACAGAGTGGCGGCACTGGCGCATGCCGAACAGCGCGGCCTTGTCCTCTCCGACGAACAGGCCGATGCGCTGGCCCATGTCACGGACGGGCGCGATCTCGGTATCGTTATCGGCTATGCCGGAACGGGAAAGAGCGCGATGCTGGGCGTGGCGCGGGAAGCCTGGGAGGCATCGGGCTATGACGTTCGCGGCATCGCTCTGTCCGGCATCGCGGCGGAAGCCCTCCAGAGCGGATCAGGCATCGCATCGCGCACCATCGCCAGCATGGAACATGGCTGGCGGAACG
>NZ_JAZHLJ010000185.1:0-2521 GCF_036549495.1 Aurantimonas sp. C2-5-R2 | reverse complement strand
AAGAACTCGGGCGAATTCCCATCGGTCGAAAAGGTCCGAGCTTAGTGTCCTGGATCAGCATGTCATCGCGATACCGCCTGAGCGACTGTCGCCGCAGACCTTTGACTTCACGCGCATGAATCATCGCTAATGCGTGTCCAGAGATTGTCCGGCTTCCTTGCCTTGCACGACGGTGGTGGAGAATTCGGGAAGCTCCTCGCCGAAGGCGCGCTGGTAGAACTTCGCAACGAGCGGCCGCTCCAGGTCGTCGCACTTGTTGAGGAAGGTGAGGCGGAAGGCGAAGCCGAGGTCGTCGCCGAAGATCTCGGCGTTCTCCGCCCAGGTGATCACCGTCCTCGGGCTCATCACCGTCGACAGATCACCATTGACGAAGGCCGAGCGCGTCATGTCGGCGACGCGGACCATCTTGGAGACGATCTGGCGGCCCTCCCTGGTGTCGAAATGCTTGGCCTTGGCCAAAACGATGCCGACCTCGTTGTCGTGCGGCAGGTAATTCAGCATGGTGACGATGGACCAGCGGTCCATCTGCGCCTGGTTAATCTGCTGCGTGCCATGATAAAGGCCGGTCGTGTCGCCGAGACCCACCGTGTTGGCGGTGGCGAATATCCGGAAGGCCGGGTGCGGGCGGATGACGCGCGCCTGGTCGAGCAACGTCAGCCGGCCGGAGGATTCCAGCACGCGCTGGATGACGAACATCACGTCCGGGCGGCCCGCGTCGTACTCGTCGAAGACCAGCGCGACATTGTTCTGGTAGGCCCAGGGCAGGATGCCGTCGCGGAACTCGGTGACCTGCATGCCGTCGCGAACGGTGATCGCGTCCTTGCCGACGAGGTCGATGCGGCTGACGTGGCTGTCGAGATTGATTCGAACGCAGGGCCAGTTGAGCCGCGCGGCGACCTGCTCGATATGCGTCGACTTGCCGGTGCCGTGGAAGCCGGAGACCATCACGCGGCGGTTCCTGGCGAAGCCCGCAAGGATGGCGAGCGTGGTCGGCTTATCGAAGAGATAGCCGGGATCAAACTCGGGAACATGCTCATTGGGTTGGGAAAACGCCAGCACGGTCGAGTCGCTGTCGAAACCAAAGGTTTCACGAACGGAGACAGCGACGTCCGGGAGCGAAGCCCTTTCCTGAAGCACTACATTCATCATCGCTCCATCGGTTCGGCGTCTGCACTGCGCCTCTCGGCGTCGTGCTGCGCGCAGTTAGTTTTTGTCCATTGGTTCGACCGTAGATGGTGTCTCGCAAATTCACGGCTTGCGAGCCTATCCGGCGGGCGGTTTCGTGCGGGCTACTCCGGCGAGTCACTATGTGCTCGACGTTCCATGTTGACGAAAATGCTCCACGCGTTCGGTCAGCCTTTCCATGAACTGTAGGAGCGAGTCTGCCGGCTCGTCATGCTCGCCGCTGAGAACGCTGATGCCCCATTGGCCCAGCACNCTCAAGGCTCACAAGCAGCTGCCGATTCTGCGGGCCGCCCTTCTTGCCCATCAGCAGCGCCTTGCTGAAAAGCCCGTTGCCTCCGTTTCCAGGGCCGCGTAACCTTCAACCCGGCAACGTCGTTCGCCGAAGTTCAACAAACTTCGGGACATCCCCGCCACAGACGGTGAAGCAGCAAGCGAATGTTGAGGTCAGACACGCTGTAGCCGATGAACAGGATAGTTCGGCCTAATGCATCTGCCCGAAACTTTATATCGAGCGGCGAGTCGAGATGCAGCCGGTTAAAATAATCAGTTTCAGCGATAACAAGCGACTGATCGTCTTCAAAGTCACCATGGAATTTTACGATCTGAGTATCAACGCTGGTGGCCTTGGCGATATCACGGGCATTGACGATCTTGACATAGGGGTGGCCGCTCAAATTGAACGCCACCTCTAAATTGTAGTCATAGTTCGTGGTATAGATGATAGGAAAATTAAGTTTCACGATCATGTCGTGAACTGGCGACTTAGCGACATTTTCTTCCGAGACACCCCAGTGCCGGTCCATCCAACTGCGCAAAGGACCGATGCTGCCGGTCTTGATGCGATAATACTCGGAGAGCGTCTGATAGCTGGCTTCCATGCCTGGACTTTCAGGATCGAGCTCCAATTCTCGCCGCATGTGATCGACGAGTTCTCTCCATGAGGGCAGCCCTACGATCATCGACAGGCCTGCACCAGCGAAGAGGATCGCTCGTCGACTGGCGATGGCCGTTGCAAGTTCATCCAAGCGCGAAACCACTGGTCCTCCATGAAGTGAGGGTCTGGGTAGAACCCATCAGCCGACGAGTTCCCTGACGGCGTCGAAGACGATGTCTGGATTGTGGTCGCGCGCTTGGCGCAGTTCCCAATCGTCCCGGGGCAGGAACACGGGCCGCTCGTCCCGATCGAGGGCCACGTTCATGACATGCTCTTCAACAAAGCGCTGAAGCTTGCGGGAGGTTTCGGATCGGATCCACCGGGCCGTGCCGAAGGGCACCGGTTCGAAGGCGACCTCCGTCTTGTATTCCGCCGCGATGCGCGAGGACAGGACGTCGAGCT
>NZ_JAZHLJ010000184.1:0-2552 GCF_036549495.1 Aurantimonas sp. C2-5-R2 | reverse complement strand
CGGTTTTTCGCCGATAGCTGTCGGTGTTCATCTCCAGGATAATGGCGTGATGGACGAGCCTGTCGATCGCGGCGACGGTCATGGCGGGATCGGGAAAGATCGAATCCCAAGCCCCAAAGGGCTGGTTTGCGGTGATCATCATGGACCGGCGCTCGTATCGGGCGCTGATGAGTTCGAACAGGACGCTCGTCTCGGCCTGGCTCTTCTGGACGTAGGATAGATCGTCGAGGACGAGCAGGTGATATTTGTCGAGCTTCTCGATCGCCGATGCGAGCTTCAGTTCCTGCCGGGCGGTCTGAAGTTGCTGGACAAGGTCGGTAGTTCTTGCGAACAGGACGCGATATCCGGCGTCGATCAGCGCATGACCGAGCGCCGCCGAAAGATGGGTCTTTCCCACGCCTGGCGGGCCGAAACACAAAATATTGGTGCCCTGACCAAGCCAGGCGTCACCTTCGGCGAGCGCGGCAATCCTGGCCCGGCTGACCATCGGCACGGCGTTGAAGTCGAAGGTGTCGAGCGTCTTTCCACTAGGCAAGCGTGCTTCGTTAAGATGGCGTCCAATGCGGCGGCGGACCCGCTCGGCAACTTCGTGCTCGAACAACGTCGCCAGGGTCTTTGCCGCCGGCCACCCTTCCTCATCGGCCGTTTGGCTGATCGTCGGCCATAGATTTGCGACGGTTGGAAGCCGCAGCGTGGTGAGCAAGAGCGGCAGGCGGGCGGTGTCGGTCGTGATGTTCATGCCGTTACCTCCATGTCCGCGGGTCGCCGAGTGAGCAGCGGATCGTAGATGCTGGCGTTCGGCATCTCGATATGCACTGCCGGGATCGGCCCTGGTTTGGGCATGAAGCGGTCCCGGAACGCTGTGATGTCCGGCAGATTGCCCTGATCGAGGACGGCATCGAGCGCTTCGGCGATCCCGGCTTCCCTGCCGCTGTCGTGGGAAAGGGCCAGGAGCGCGACCATCGTGCGGGAGGCCTCTTTCACGGGTTGGGCAGCCATCAACGCATCGAACGCACGCTGATAGGCTGGTCGCGGCCACAGCGCATCGCGATAGGTGAGATTGGCCAGGGCGCCGGGCTTGGCGCGAAGCGAGCCGATCACGTGACGATAGTCGACGACGTGCGCCGTCGTCCTCTTGGCACCTTTGGACGGGGCGCGGCCGCGAGGCAGGGTGAGGACCGGCACCCCGGCAAGGAAAGCCTCGATCCGGTCGTCATGGACACGCAGATGCAGACGATGTCCGATCAATCGGGAGGGCACGGTGTAGAAGGCGTGCCGGAATGAGAAGCCCGACGAACTCGTCACCCGGACGCTGGCTTCGTCCCAGGTGACAGGTGTTGCCGCAGNCGGTGTAGAAGGCGTGCCGGAATGAGAAGCCCGACGAACTCGTCACCCGGACGCTGGCTTCGTCCCAGGTGACAGGTGTTGCCGCAGGCAACGGCTTCAAATGGCCGCGCTCGATCTCGATCGCATCGTGATGCCGGCGATTATGACCGGCCACGACGCCGGCAACGAAGCTCTTATACCAACCTGCGGTGATAGGGACCTATTCGATGGTGCTGAACGGGCTTGTCCGGCCAGGAGCGGCGCGCAGTTCGATGCGGCGCATCGGGCAAGCGGTGCGACACCGTCCGGCAAGCCCGTCCGGCCCACCGAAGGCCGGGCTCTCGCCGCGCCTGGCTTCGTCGCGGGCCTCGCCCGATGCGCCGCATCGCGCATCGTCCCGCTCCTCGCCATGCATCGGCGATCGTCCCGGTCGAATGGGTTCCTATCACCGCAGGTTGGTATTATAGGCATCCAAAGTGTCGAAATCGGTCGAGGCTCGCAGCATCAGTTCCTGCTCGATCCGGTCTTTCATATGGCCATGCCGGCTCTCGATCGAGCCATTCTCATGGGCAATGCCGCGANTTATAGGCATCCAAAGTGTCGAAATCGGTCGAGGCTCGCAGCATCAGTTCCTGCTCGATCCGGTCTTTCATATGGCCATGCCGGCTCTCGATCGAGCCATTCTCATGGGCAATGCCGCGATTGTTGCGGGTCGGCGTCATGCCGTAGTGCTCGGCGAGAGCTGCGAACCGGCGGGTCAAATCCTCGGACTGGTCCTTGCGCAGATTGCGGAAAGCAGCGGACAAACTGTCGGAACGATGTTCTGCAGGAACCCCTCCCAGTGCCGCCAAGGCATTGCAGAGACCCGAGGACAGCGCCGTATAGCTCTCGCCGCCGAGAACGACTTCGCCATGTTCGAAGCCGGAATAAACCAGCGCGAAGTGGTAGAGGCGATGATCGAGGGGCTGGCCGGCAATGGTGACGTCGAGGCCGTTCATGTCGGTGAAGTCTGATAGGCCCATTTGGCCAGGATGATGGACCTGGGGGAAGATCACGGCCTGATCCGGACCGTGAAAGGCGCGCCATGTCCGAATCCGCCGCTCGAGTGACCGTCGCATCGTCTCATCGACGCGGTCGTGATGACGCCGGATCAATTCCCGCAGAATGGTGATCGGTCTCAAGGCCGGTGCCGCCGAAAGCATCGGTACGATCTCCTCGTCCCAAAG
>NZ_JAZHLJ010000183.1:0-2553 GCF_036549495.1 Aurantimonas sp. C2-5-R2 | reverse complement strand
GTCTCGATCGATGCGCCCATCATCCATGACCTCCGAATCATGGTCGCCCATGGATTCAGAACTCGTCGAAAGACGCAACTGTAATGTTAGGTATTCCTCGGTCGATCGATGTCAGCCCTTGGTGGCCTTGCCGATCGGCGCCTGGAAGGTCAGGCCGAGATCCCAGGGAAAGAAAATCCAGGTGTCCTGGCTGACCTCGGTGATGAAGGTGTCGACCAGCGGACGGCCTTTCGGCTTGGCGTAGACGGTCGCGAAATGCGCCTTCGGCAGCATCGCCCGGACAAGCCCGGCGGTCTTGCCGGTATCGGTCAGGTCGTCGACGATCAGAATACCCTCGCCGTCGTCCTCGAGAAGAGCCGGGGAGATCTCCTTGAGGACCTTCAACTCACCCTGCTCGCTGTAGTCGTGATAGGAGGCGATGCAGACCGTATCGATCATCCGCGTGCCGATCTCGCGCGCAATGATCGCCGCCGGCACCAGGCCCCCGCGGGTGATGCAGACGATCGCCTTCCAGTCCGACCGCATTCCGGCGAGCCGCCAGGCCAGTGCCCTGGCATCGCGGTGGAACTGGTCCCAGGAGACGGGGAAGGATTTGTCGACCGTGGACATGATCGCGGCTCTCCGGCTGGCGCGGCAAAGCGGATGCGATAGAGGTATGCGGGAGGCAAGGCAAGGCGGAGGAGCGAAGACACGGACCTTCGCGCGGGCCAGCAGGATAGACGCACCCATGTTCGCTCCTTTGCTGCCGCGGGAGAGTGGCTGCGGAATAGAGCGCGATGACAATGCGACCATGTTGCCGAACTTAATCGTCCTCCGGCTCACATCGCCATGCTGAGACCGGGTGTCGCCATCTGCCCCATCATGCCGAATTGCATATGATAGGGAAACATGCACATGAACATCCAGGCTCCAGGTTCCGCGATGCGCATGGTCACCTCGAAGCTTTGGCCGGGCAGGACTAGGGAGCGCTCGTAGGGCGCCGCGTGTTCCAGAAGGTTCCAGTCCGCCCGCTCGAGCCGGTAGGCGATCGCCTGCATGTTCGCCATCGGCATGAACATGAACTCATGCGGGATATTGCCGTCGTTGCGGATGTTCAACCGGATGCGCTCACCGGGCTGCACTTCCAGCTGGCTCAGTGAATAGCCCCATTCCCGCATCGATATCTCGACTTTGCGATCGAACGAAGCATCGGCGGCCAGAATGACCAACCCGTCATCGCCTGCGGTTTCCGCTTCTACGTCGTGATTTTCTTCGACTTTTACTCCCATGCCCGGCATGGCGGCCATGCCGTTGTCGGTTGGTTGGGGCGTCTGTTCGGTTGCCATCGCCATCGGCGCATCGGCGGGGGTGGAAGGACTGTCGGCGGTGTCATCGTTCATGCCTGGCATGGCGGCCATGCTATCGTCGATGGGCTGGGTCGTCTGTTCGGTGGCCATCTCCATCGGCGCGTCGACGGGGGCGGCGGCACTGTCAGCGGCGTCATCGTTCATGCCGGGCATGGCGGCCATGCTGCCGTCGGCGGGCTGGGAAGGCTGTTCGGTTGCCATCTCCATCGGCGCGGCGGCAGGGGTGGAGGCGCTGTCGACAGCGTCGTTGTTCATGCCCGGCATAGCGGCCATATCGTTATCGGCGGCCTGCGTCGTTTGCTCCTCGTTCACCGAAGCGGCGCCGTCTTCGGCCATGTCCATGGGCTCGTCGCCGCCCATCTGCATGCCGCCCATTCCTGACATGGTGCCCATCGCCTCCCGCGCGGCGGCAATTCTCACCTCGTCCTCGGCGGGCTCCTCGAAGACGCCATGGCCGACCTCTTCGTTCTCCGACAGGTTTTTGGGATCGGGGAACAGACCGGCTTCGACATAGCCGATCATCGACGATTTATCGGGTGCGATCTGGAATGCACCGGGCCCGATTCCCTGCGGAAGCACAAGATACAGCGCCCCGACCACGGCGACCAAACCGAGCAGCGTGAACAATCTGAGGATCATTTCCGGGTCTCCTTATTCGGCCGGAACTGTGGCCGGGTGGACCGGTGCCTCGTCGCTGACGAGCCAGGGATCGCCGACCGCCAACGGGCCACGCGTGGCGCTCCAGACGATGTTGAAGACGAAGACGAGAAAACCGAGGCCAATCAGATAGGCCGCGCCGGTCAGCATCATCTGAGCGCCCGTCCACTCGGCCAGCGGCAGATAATCGACGACCCAGCGCGGGAAGTAGGCATAGCCAAGTGCGTACATCAGCATGACCTTGGCGAAGATTCCGCCTTGCCAGATCCAGAAATGGATGTCCGCGAGCGCCCGATTGTACATACGGCCGGTGAAGTAGGGATACAGGAAATAGACGCCGGCTATCGCCATCTGGCCGGCAAAGCCAAGGAACATGGCGTGGAAATGCGCCGGCACCCAATAGGTGTTGTGGATGAAGTCGCTGTCGACCGAAATCTGTGCATTCAGGAATCCGGTGACGCCGAAGCTGGGCGCGCTGCTGCCGGTGATCGACGCGATCCTGGAGGCGGACGGGGCGGCGCCGGTGAAGCAGCGCCACACGGCCAAGCGG
>NZ_JAZHLJ010000182.1:0-2554 GCF_036549495.1 Aurantimonas sp. C2-5-R2 | reverse complement strand
GAAGAACGAACCCGCTCGCGCGGGATGGGCGGCGGCCTCGCCGTTCGCGGACTGATACGAGCGTCATGTGCTGATTGAGCGTCGCCCGGCACGGGCGGACGATCCTGGCTCCCTTCACCTGATGGAGCCTTCCCATGACGACCTTTCCCGTTTCCGCCGCACCGCTCAGCCCGCTGCGCCAGCGCTTGATTGACGACATGACCATGCGGCGTTTCTCTCGCGAGACGCAGCGCAACTACATCCGCGACATCGGCCGCCTGGCGTCGTTTCTCGGTCGAGCGCCCGACACGGCGAGCGTGGAGGACCTGCGCCGGTTCCAGGTCGCCCAGCAGGAGGCCGGTCTCGGCGTGCCGACGATGAACGCCATCGTCTCGGCGCTGCGCTTCTTCTTCGTCCATACGATTGACCGGCCCGATCTCGCCCGCAAGCTGGTGCGGCTGCGCTATGCCCGGAGCCTGCCCGACGTCCTGAGCCCGGACGAAGTGCGCCGCCTGCTGAGCGCAACGGTCTGCTTGAAGCATCTGGCCGCCCTGTCGGTCGCCTATGGCGCAGGACTTCGCGTCGCCGAGGTCGCGGCTTTGAAGGTCGGCGACGTCGACTCCACTCGCATGCTCCTGCGGATCGAGCGCGGCAAGGGTGGGCGCGATCGCAACGCCCTGCTGTCCGTCGATCTCCTGGCCTTGCTGCGACAGTGGTGGGTCGAGGGACGGGCACAAGGCGTACTCCATCGAGGGGGCTTGCTGTTCCCTGGCCAGAACTGGGCGCGACCGATCTCAACCCGGCAACTGCACCGCGTCGTGGTGGAGGCGGCGCGGGCGGCCGATATCCAGAAGAGGGTCGGGCCGCATACGCTGCGCCATTCCTTCGCGACCCATCTCTTGGAAGACGGTGTCGACATCCGCGTGATCCAGGTACTGCTCGGCCACGCCAAGCTCGACACGACGGCGCTCTACGCCAAGGTCGCCACACGCACGGTGCGTACCGTCGTCAGCCCGCTCGACAGGCTAGCCCTGTTCCAAAGCGAAAGGGCTGAACCCCGCTGAGGCGATGCGGACCTCGATCGCGGTCGCCGACATCTTCCACGCCGCCGGGCCCGCCTATCGCGCCGCCCGGGCCGGACACCTGAGCCTGGCCGAACTGAAGGTCATGTCGGCGATCGAGAACTGCCGCACCGCGGCGCTCGGCGGCCATGTCGAAGGCTGCGACGACTGTGGTCATCTGCGCATTTCCTACAACTCCTGCCGCAACCGGCACTGCCCACGCTGCCAGGGCGCCGCGGCGCGGGAATGGCTGGCCGCACGCGAGGTCGACCTTCTGCCGGCCGGATACTTCCACGTCGTCTTCACGCTGCCCGCCGAGATCGCCGTCATCGCCTTCCAGAACAAGAGGATGGTCTACGACCTCCTGTTCCGTGCCGCTTCGCGCACGATGACGACGATTGCTGCCGACCCCAAGCACCTTGGCGCCCGCATCGGCCTCACCGCCGTGCTTCACACATGGGGCTCGGCGATGACCCACCATCCGCATGTCCACATGATCGTGCCCGGCGGCGGGCTGTCGCCGGATGGATCACGCTGGATCGCTTCGCGTCCCGCATTCCTCCTGCCGGTGCGGGTTCTCGGGGCGCTGTTCCGCCGTCTCTTCCTCGCAGACCTCGCCGCGCTCCACGAGGAGGGTCGGCTCGCCTTCTTCGGCGCATTGGCCCATCTCGCCAAGCCACAAGCCTTCGCCCGCCACCTCGCCCCGGTGCGAAAGAAGCGTTGGGTCGTCTATGCCAAGCCCCCCTTCGCCGGGCCGAAGGCCGTTCTCGCCTACCTGTCCCGCTACACCCACCGCGTCGCCATCTCCTCGCGGCGCATCCTCGCCTTCGACAAGGCGAACGTCACCTTCCGCGTCAAAGACTACCGCCAGGAAGGTTCCGCCCGGCACAGGACGCTGACGCTCGAAGCTGGCGAGTTCATCCGCCGCTTCCTCCTTCACGTCCTGCCACGGGGCTTTCATCGCATCCGACATTACGGGTTCCTGACAGGTCCTGACCGCAAAGCCGGCATCGAGCGGATACGCGAACTCCTCGGTGCTCCGCCTCCGCCACAGCCTACGGTCGACGAACCGGAAATCTCGAAGCCGCCCGACATTCGCCCACCTTGCCCCTGCTGCGGTGGACGCATGACCATTGTCGGGATCTTCCTGCGCTGGCGACAGCCCCGCGGACCGCCATCTCGCCCATCACCGAACCGGGAGCCTTCGCCATGATCCGACATGGCACTGTACGATCAGCCGCCCGAGACGGCGCGTTTCAGGCCACAGGCATCCGCGTGCCGACCGCCGGTGTCGGCTTCCAAAGCGCGACCATCGTGCGCTCGCCAGCTTTCCCACCACCCGCGTCACGTCGACAACGCAGGCGCCGCAGCACGAAATCAATGTCGATCGGTCGCGGCCGTACCTTGTCCCGGCACAGCCGTCAGCCGAAAACCCCATAACTCAATGACCGACATCCCGCGGATTCGTTCTTCGGCGACTTTCGTACGCCTCGCGGCGCCCGAAACCCTTCAAG
>NZ_JAZHLJ010000181.1:0-2580 GCF_036549495.1 Aurantimonas sp. C2-5-R2 | reverse complement strand
GCTGCGGTCGTGGGGACGGAGCATGATCGGCGATCAGGCGCAGCAATTGGTCGACGGAGAAGTCGCGCAGAGCGCTGCCGAAGATCACCGGCGTCAGGTGCCCTTGCCGATAGGCGTCTTCGTCAAAGACTGCATATCCTTCCTTTGCAAGTTCCGCACTCTCCCTGAAGGACCCAAGGACGTGTTCGAAGAGGTGGTTGCGGAGCGACTCGTCGTGGATGCCCCGCATGGCGAGAGTGGTGTCGCAGCGTCCGTTCCGGATCTCGGAGGACAAAAGATATTCGTCGCTAGACAGGTCGTAGCAGCCGTGGAAGTCCGAGCCCATTCCCACCGGCCAGACGATTGGCGCCACACTCAGCGCCAGCGCTTCCTCGATCTCGTCGAGCAGCTCGAACGGGTCGCGACCCTCGCTNTGGCGCCACACTCAGCGCCAGCGCTTCCTCGATCTCGTCGAGCAGCTCGAACGGGTCGCGACCCTCGCTATCCACCTTGTTGACGAAGGTGATGATCGGGATGTCGCGCAAGCGGCAGATCTCGAACAGCTTGCGCGTCTGGCTCTCGATGCCCTTGGCCGCGTCGATCACCATGATTGCGCTGTCGACGGCCGTGAGCGTGCGATACGTGTCCTCGGAGAAGTCGCTGTGGCCTGGCGTGTCCAAGAGGTTGAAGGTGACGCCCTCGCGCTCGCACGTCATGACGGACGAGGTCACGGAAATCCCGCGGTTCTGCTCGATTTCCATCCAGTCGGACCGGGCGCGCCGGCGCTCGCCCTTCGCTCGCACCGCTCCTGCCATAGTGATGGCGCCACCGGCCAGAAGCAGCTTCTCGGTCAGCGTCGTCTTGCCGGCGTCTGGATGCGAAATGATTGCAAATGTGCGGCGGGCCCGGTGGGCTGACCCCACCGGCTCGGGCGAGATCAAGTCGGTATTGCCGCCACGTTCCAGAACGGCGCTCACTGCTCGGCTCTCCAGCCAGTAACGAACTGGCCCGCCTCGCTGCATAGCAGATCGACATCGAGCTGCGTGCGCGGCTGCAGGAATACCGTTTCGTTAATCGTGCGTAGGCTGGCTCGACCCGAGCCAAAGGTGGCGAGATATTCTTGGATGGCTTCCACGGTTGCGATCGAGATACTCTTGCGCAGCCGGCACTGGAGCATCGACGAATGCCGAACGGGGTCGCCCTCCCGCTCCTCGGCTGGCATCGGACCAAAGCCGGCTGCAGTCAAGTTATCATAGTTCTTCCCGTCGGAGACGCCGATCTCCAGAACGATCTCATCGGGTTCGAAGGCAATGTCGGTCATTCACGCTCCCATGGTTCGAGGACGAGCGTTGAAACGCGCAACGAGAGGCCGACCGGGAAGAACCCCGGCGACGCGATGCTCGGACCGGCATCCCCTCAATAGCCGCAACGTTTGCGACCTCGAGCAGGATGACGGTTTGCCAAACGATGCGGATCGCATCGCCAGCAAGCACGCTTCCCCGCTCTTCGGGAAAAGGCCGACCACCTGATAAGGGTGTGCGGAGAATGAGAGGCTTCAGCGCCAATGCGCTTCGAGTGCCTTCGCGGCCAACTATAGGCGCGGTGACGACCGTTGTGTAGCCCCGCCATCTGAATTTGCAGGGAAGCAGGTGCCGACGGAGCCGAAAATGCTGCAAACCGCAGTTATCGCCTCAATCGGAACGAAAGGATTCGTCGGCATTCTTCGCCCATGTCTCTTCGCCCATGTCTCTTCGCACAATCGCAAAGACCTCGGCGCTCACTCTCGTCGCAGCCGCGATGGCTACAGGAGTCTCCTGGATCTCGACGCAGCTCTCGATCCTCGACGAAGGTTCTGGGCGCGAGATCCTTCTGCCCTTTCTTGTCGCATTGATCGTCTCCCCCTGCTTCCTGTTTCCCTGGATCAGCACCACGCATCGTCTGCAGAATGCCCAGCGCGAACTTGTGCGCCTCGCACGAACCGACATGCTGACAGGTTTAGCAAACCGATGGGCGTTTTTCCCCGAGGCGGAGGTGATCCTGGCGGATCGCACGACAGACAGTGTCTTTGCCGTCCTGATGATGAGCTATGGCCGATTTTGGGTGACGCGGCTTGATCAAGCGGCGCGGTTGTCGGCGCTCTGCGTGGCGACGCCGTCGGTGAATGTGACGCCCTCGATGACCATTGGCAACTGGTTTGCGCCCTTCAGACGGCGCCATGTTTTCGCTGCGGCCTGAACGAGCTTGAACACCATCAGCTTCGCCGTCTTCTGAGACAGCGCGCCCNGACCATTGGCAACTGGTTTGCGCCCTTCAGACGGCGCCATGTTTTCGCTGCGGCCTGAACGAGCTTGAACACCATCAGCTTCGCCGTCTTCTGCGACAGCGCGCCCTTGGTCCGCACGGTCCGGTGCCGGACGGTGGCGAACACGCTCTTGATCGGGTTGCCCGTGCGCAGGTGATCCCAATGGTCGGCCGGGAAGTCGTAGAAAGCCAGCAAGGCGTCGCGGTCCTTGATCAGGCAAGTCACTGCCTTCTCGTACTTGGCCCCGTATTTCTCGGTGAAGGTGTCCATGGCGGCCTCGGCGGCGGCGCGGGTCTCGG
>NZ_JAZHLJ010000180.1:0-2629 GCF_036549495.1 Aurantimonas sp. C2-5-R2 | reverse complement strand
CTCCTCAGTGGAATCGGCACCCCGAGCCTAACGGCTCAAGGCGGGCAACGCCGCCCACTTCAGAGTTTCAACAGAGACCGGGACATTCCCTGATCCCGCGCCGTGCCGCAGCGTAGCTCACCGACAAGGCGTGGTTGCCCGAAGAATGGGTCGCAACGCCCCTTGTCGCCTGTTCTTCCGTTAGTCCAAAGACTGCGTTCGATGCGCCGCGTACCTTAAACGCTCCGGCCTTCTGGAAGTTCTCGCATTTAAAGAATAGCTTGGCCCCAGTTAGCCGGTCGAAATGGCTGGACGTCAGAACGGGCGTGCGGTGGATGTAGGGCTTGACGCGCTCGTGCGCCGCCTTCACTTCCTCGGAGGTCGGAATGTAGATTCCAGTTGTCTCGCTCATAGGCTTCCTCTAACTGCCTGCTTATGGGCGAATCCGGGATGCAGATTGGTCCCGAGGTTCGGCTCCTTCATTGCCATGGTGCTCAGATTCGGTCCGCTAAACAGGGGGCTACCCCGATCGGAACCCTGAGCGCCAAAAAGCCTGGCGGCAACGAAATTGCCGTCGCATCTTCGGTCTCTCGGCTGCGTCGCTTGTCCAGGAACAGTCCCTGAGCTCCAGCCGCAAGCGCGGGCCGACTCAAAAGCCGATGGCGACCCCGTCCTTGCGGTGATCGGAGCCGGCGACGTAGCCGCCCGCGATCCGGTGGATCAGTTGGGCGCCGCCGAAGCCGAAGGCGACGTCCGGCTCCTCACGCGTTATGATATGGCCGCGCTCCTCGAGCGCTTGGATGGCGGCGTCGTCCATCGCGCTTTCCACGGCCACCGCGCGTCCTTCGGTTACGCGCCAGCGCGGAGCATCGCACGCTGTTTGTGGATTCTGGTTCCAGGCCTGCGTCCGCAGGACCATCTGCACATGGCCCTGCGCCTGCATCGGCCCACCCATCACCCCGAAGCTCATCAGCGGCTCGCCATCGCGCATCAGGAAGCCGGGAATAATGGTGTGGAAGGGGCGTTTGGATGGGCCGACGCGGTTGGGATGGCCCGCCTCAAGAGTGAAGCCGGAGCCCCGGTTCTGAAGGCTGATACCCGTCCCGGGCACGACCACGCCGGAACCGAAGCCGTTGTAGTTCGACTGAATGAAGGACACCATCATGCCGCTGGCGTCGGCGGTCGTCAGATAGACGGTGCCGCCGTCCCGAGGCGCCCCGGCGCCCGGCGTTCCGGCGTAAGAGAGGTCGATCAGCCTTGCGCGTCGACGCAGATAATCGGGGCTGAGGAGCGCCTCTACGCTCATCTCCATTACCGCAGGGTCGCCAATATAGCGTTCTACGTCGGCAAAGGCCAGCTTCATCGCCTCGATCTGGAGATGCAGGCTCTCGGGGCTGTCCGGATGGAACGCATCGATCTGCGTATGCTCCAACATGCCGAGAGCCATCAGGGCGGCAATCCCCTGCCCATTCGGCGGGATCTCGTGCACGGCGACGTCGCGGAAACGCGTCGATACCGTGCCGCACCAGTCGAGCTTGTGCGCGTCAAGATCCGCCAGGTTCAGCCCAGCACCGTGCTGCTCGGCGCACCGGACGATCGCGTCGGCCAGCGCGCCCCGATAGAACGCCTCGCCGCGGCTGCGTGCGATGGTTTCGAGGCTTTCGCCGATCGGCCGGTTTATGAACAGCTCGCCCGCCCTGGGCGCGCGCCCGTCCGGCATGAAGCACTCGCGAAAGCCCGGCTGATCCCAGACCGACTCAGAGCGCATATTCCAGAGTCCGGCGATAGCCGGCGACACGTGAAATCCATTCCGAGCGTAGTCGAGCCCCGGCTCGAACAAGGTCTCGAACGGAAGCCGTCCGAACTTCTCGGAAAGTTCAACCCAGGCAGAAACAGCGCCCGGCACGGTTACGCTCTCCCAGCCTCTGGCGGGCATTTGTTTAACAGCGGCGAAGCGCTCCGGCGTCCAGGAGGCTGGCGAGCGCCCGGACGCGTTGAGCCCGTGCAGGCGCGCGCCGTCCCAGACGATGGCGAAAGCATCGCTTCCGAGCCCGTTGCCGGTCGGCTCGACGACGGTCAAGGCTATTGCCGCGGCAAGCGCAGCATCGACCGCATTTCCGCCCTTCAAAAGCATCTGGATTCCGGCCTGCGCCGCGAGCGGCTGCGACGTAGCGACCACGTTGCGGGCCATGACCGGCGAGCGTTG
Organism: Aurantimonas sp. C2-5-R2; assembly: GCF_036549495.1. Taxonomy (NCBI): domain Bacteria; kingdom Pseudomonadati; phylum Pseudomonadota; class Alphaproteobacteria; order Hyphomicrobiales; family Aurantimonadaceae; genus Aurantimonas; species Aurantimonas sp. C2-5-R2. The sequence goes on along the minus strand of NZ_JAZHLJ010000180.1, from coordinate 444 downwards.
GGACGGATAAGGAAAGTCATAAGAGAAGTTGGTCATGAAAGCCCTATCTTAGACACTCGAGGGACGGAGAGGTCTGCGTTACTTGAGAATATCCGGGCCTGGTTCCGGGCGCGGCGCCGCGGTTCGGTCTCGCGCGCCGGAAGTAGCGGCCAGCTCTGGCCCGCCTACCATTTTCCCCGATCGCCGGCTCGATCTGCGGAAAACGCCGCCGTGGCCTCTATCTCGATCAGGGCGCCGAAATGAAGCTGGCACACTCCGGCTACCGCCCGCGCCGGACGATGCTCGCCGATCCATTCGCCGTACAGCGCGTCGAACTCGCCCCAGAGCTCCATGTCCGTCATGTACACGCGGACCTGCCGGAGCGTGTCAACGAATGTGAGACAGCCGGAGCGATAGATTAAGCTTGGAGTTGGAGCTTGTTGTTGGGCGGATTGATCCAGACGG
>NZ_JAZHLJ010000018.1:0-66700 GCF_036549495.1 Aurantimonas sp. C2-5-R2 | reverse complement strand
CTCTTCGCACGGCCTCCGCCCCTGCGATGCCCTCATTGTGAAATGCTCATCGCGGAAACCGATAAACCAAAAGTGCCAAAGTAGTGCTAGTGGTCCTTTGATTTCGACATTTGCTTGCCAGGGTGCTCCAAGCGGGATGCAAATGTCGAAATCGGACCACTAGCGCCCTTCCTTCGGCGTCATCCGTATTCGAAAATTGCGGACGCAGCCAATGAAGCTCCCGATGGGTCCGTCATACGGCAAATTCTGAACCCGTGGGGAGACGAAACTCTTGCGCTTTCGTGCCCGGAAGAAGACGATGAGGCAATAGAAACTCTAAACGCACTGCATCTACCAGTAGATTTATCAGCAATATTTCACACGGATACCAATGAAATTGAGGTAATTTGGACCTCGTATAAGATACCGATACATTTTAAAGAGTTGTGTGAACGCAGCTTCAATTTCTATTTCAATGGAATTGAGCACCATTGCCGGTTCGGCCGGTCGTCACCTAGACTTCTCACGATAGCGCGCCTTGCTGTTCCTGTTTCGGCACCGACAGAGACTACGCATCGAAATCTTCTTTCATTCCGTCAGCGTGTGGATATCGATAATATCACCACAAAAAGAAAGGAGGTCATGAAAGAGGCGTTTTCTGTTGATGAGCCCCGATCGTTCTACATTTCAAACGTCAATAATATTAATCCCGACACTCTCGAAATGATTGCGAATCTAAATTTTCATATAAAATATTTCGATAAAAGAAGTCCACACGTATTGATTCACAAGGAATTCAATAAATCCCCAGTAAATATAGACAGGTACGTGGAAGATATTTTGCCTGTTGATGTAAGGGGAAAGAGACTCGACCGCAACCTTCTGGACTTTTGGGAGGCGTCAAACCACGGGAATTCCATTCTCCGTTTTATCTTGTATTATCGGATGCTGGAATATGCGGCTGGTGAATATGCCTCTGATGAACTGAAGGGGAAAATATGTGATATCATCTCTCACCCCGCCAAGTTCAACAACCCTGATCGAGCCGCGGCCGAGATCATTGGCCTATTTGCAAGCGCAAAGGCGACTGACGAAATCCCGCGCTTCGACTCCATGATAGAGCGACTCGTCAACGGAGAGGTTATTTGGAGAACTATTGAGAAAAACAAAATCCCGCTTTCCACTCCTGTTCATTTCGACGGGGGTTACAAACTGGAACCTCTGGTGAGGCAAACGGACAGCTTCGACAGCCATGACCCAAATCTGATGAAGAGTTTTTCAACCAAGTTGCGACAACTACGGAATGTGCTCTCTCATGGAAAGGACATCGGTACACGGGACGTCATCGTCCCGTCTGCGCGGAATTTGGAGCTTTTGTCGCCTTGGGTAAGCCTAATCGGCGCGGCAACCAATGAGGTCCTCATTCATTCACGATCATGAGAAATGGGGATTGCGCAAGCGAATAATCCCTATATACGTTTCAATATCCACGATATGGAGAGATTTTGATATGAGCGATGGTGGTTAAGACTGCTGTATTTGCCTAGGCGAAAAAGCGCTCTGCGATCGCAGAGCGCTTTTTCGTTGAGGCGTTCAGTCACCTACAAATCAGCCTGTTGATACGTCAGCCGCCGCCCCTTCACACCCTCCAGCGTCCGCAAGGCGCGCTCGCTATCGTCGCAACCCAACCGGACGCGATTGTTATAGCGGAAGTCAAACTCCGCCAGATAGCGGTGCAGGTGGCGCTTGCCGCAATGCTGATAGGTGCCCTTCATGCCGCGCTTGAAGATCGAGAAATAGCCTTCGATCGTGTTCGTGTGGATCGTCGCATCCTCAAGACTCACATATTCGCCGATGCCGTGACGGGTGAAGCCGTGATCCTCGAAATGAACGCCGATGTTCCGATACTGACCGGCCTCGTCGGTCATGATGCGCGCTTCCTTGGCGATGTTCTCGCGAAGGATCGGCGTCAGAGTTTCGGCCTTGAGGTTGTCGACCACCATGCTGCGGGCCTGACCGCTGGCACGATCGACCAGCGACAGCACCTTGTGCTTGTGGTGGTAGCCGCGACCCTTCTTGACGCCCTTGGGCTTTACCGAACGATCGTTTCCGATGAACGTCTCGTCCACTTCAACGATCGCGCCAGCGCCGCCCATTGGGGTGAATTCGCCCGAGCGCATCGCCTCACGGATGCGGTGCGACAGAAACCATGCCGATTTGAGCGTGATTTCCAGAACGCGGTGAAGCTGATTGGAACTGATGCCCTTCTTGCTGGAGGTCATCAGGTGGATCGCCTGAAGCCATTTGCTCAAAGGGATATGCGAGGACTCGAAGATCGTGCCGACGCGAACCGTGAACTGCTTGCGGCATTCGGCGCACTTGCGCAGGCCGTGGCGGACCTTGCCCGTTTTGCCCGTCACGTCCTTGAGTTCGTAGATCTTGCCGACATTGCCGCAGTGAGGGCAATTCGGGCCTTCCGGCCACAACACGCTTTCGACATGGGCGAAGGCGGCGGCTTCATCGTGGAAGTAGGGACGGGACAGAACGGACATGGGTCTAACTCCTTGATGCTGTTATCGCATCAAGTCCGTGGTGTGTCAAGTATAATATCGCCATTTTAAAGGAATGCGGCAACAGGCTCGTGCGAATCGCAGGGCCAAAGGCCACCGTCTCCCGGCTCGGCGGAAACGAGTTCGCGGTCGTATTGCCGGGGGTGCGGGGAACAGGCGACGCGGATGCGTTCGCTGGGGCTCTGGTCGCGAGTTTCGACTCGCCGTTCGACGTGGAAAGTCGCCGGATCGAGGCGAGAGGCAGTGTCGGCACTGTTCATATTGCGGCCGGTCAGCGAATGACGAGCCTCGGCGCGGACATCGTCCTACAGAATTGCGACCTTGCCCTTTACCAGGCAAAGCAGGAGGCGGGGAGCGCTTACCGCCGATTCAAACCCGCCATGCGCGAGAAGCTGCAGCGCCGTCGCGAGATGGAACTCGATCTCCAGAAGGCTCTGGACGAAGGCCAGTTCGAACTGTTTTACCAGCCGTTCATCGACACCGAACGGCGGCGCGTCAGCGGTTTCGAGGCCCTGCTGCGTTGGCAGCACCCCGTAAGCGGCATGATTTCACCCGCCGTCTTCATCCCGCTCGCGGAGGAGACCGGCCTGATCGAGCGGCTCGGCAAATGGGCGCTCGATGCCGCTTGCCATGAAGCCTCCAAATGGCCCGAGGATCTCACCATCTCGGTCAATCTGTCGGCGGTGCAGTTCAAGAGCCCCACGCTCGTCGAGGACGTTCGCGGCGCGTTGGCAGCATCGGGCCTTGCGCCCCGACGGCTGCAGATCGAGGTGACCGAATCGCTGTTTCTGGACGAAGGCGACCGAGTGTTATCGATCCTCAAGGAGTTCCGTCGGCTGGGCCTGACGATTTCTATGGATGACTTCGGGACCGGTTATTCCTCGCTGGGTTATCTGAGCCGCTTTCCCTTCGACAAGATCAAAATCGATCAATCCTTCGTCCGTGATATGGGCCGCGCCGAAAACATCGCCATCGTACGCTCGATCATCGGCCTGTCGCGAGCGCTCAACATGAGTGTCATCGCCGAGGGCATCGAAACGCCGGAGCAGATGCAGATCCTATACAGCGAAGGCTGCCGGGAAATGCAGGGCTACCTCTTCTCCAAGCCAAGACCGTCTTCGGACTTGGCCAAGATGCTGATGGAGGTCGCCAATCAATGGAGAAGTGATTTTCCTTCGCTCGCCGCCGACAAGTCCATGGCTGCGGCCTGAAGCCGCCACCGCACCGCGGCAGGATACGTCGGTCTTTGAAGCGTCAGAGGTCTTTGGTGTCGAACATGAGCAGTTCGACGCCGCCGTCGGCGAAATTGCCGAGATCGGCCGCCGTCGCCTGTCCCTCGGGGGAAGCGAGCCCCGCTTCGATATCGGCCATCGAATCGAAGGTCAGCGTCGCCACGAGATGGTAGCTGCTATCGCCGCCGGGGCCGGCGACCTTGCCGTCGCTGACATCGTAGTGCCTTAACCCCGGAATTGTCTTGGCGAGGGGGGCGTGGGTCGCCGCGTAGTGGGCGTCGAATGCCGCCGGGTCCTTCGGATGCTTGTAAAGCGCGATCAGCTTGGCCACGAGTCGGATCTCCCTGGGTGCCGATGCCCACCGGCGCGGGCGATCATGGGCGGAAGACGGCTATTAGGCAACCGGCCTCACGACCTCGGCTTCAGGCCGTTGAGCACCAGGGTCAGGACCGCCTGCGCGGCCTCTTCGCGGAAGCCGGGCCGGTCGACCAGGTCGCCCATCACGGCGCGAATCTGAACATCGAAGTCGGCGTAATGCTGCGTCGTCGCCCAGATCATGAAGATGAGATGGTGGGGGTCGACCGGCGCCAGTTGTCCCCGGCCCACCCATTCGCGAATGATGTCGGCCTTCTCGTCGACCAGTTCTTTCAGCGTGGTCTCCAGGAAGCCGCCCATCACCGGCGCGCCGGCCAGGATCTCGTTGGCGAAGAGGCGCGAAGCGGCTGGCCGCTCGGCCACCATCCGCAACTTCTCGGTAATGTACCGACGCAGTTCCTCGACCGGATCGCCACCGGCATCGATCGCGGCCAGCGGCACCAGCCAGTCGCGGAGCGTGCGCTCGAGTACGGCGTGGTAGATGTCCTGCTTGCGGCGAAAGTAATAAAGTAGGTTGGGCTTGGACATCGCGGCGCGGGAGGCGATCTGGTCGACCGTCGAGCCGCGGAATCCGTGGACCGAGAAGACCTCCAGGGCCGCTTCCAGGATGACCTCGCGGTTGATCGCCTGAATGCGGGTGGGCTGCCGATTGTCATCCTCGACGCCGGCGCGTGAATCCGGTGGAGGGACCGTCGCGTCCAAGACCTGTTGTCCTTCCTTCTTTCGATCGCCGTCCCGTGCCGCTTATCGGTTTCGCGGCGAAGTCGCTTGACCCGTTCCGGGTGACCTTCTAGCCTTCATTTTGACCATTTAGTCAAGATTTCTGGCGCCTTTCCATACTTGGATCGTCGCTTGGCGAGGGGCAAGCCGATGAACGAGCACGCGACGATCGTCCCCAACAATCTCGAAGCCTTCTGGATGCCCTTTACGGCGAACCGGCAGTTCAAGCAGGCGCCGCGTCTGTTCGTCGCCGCCAAGGACATGCACTATACGACGTCCGACGGACGCCAGGTGCTGGATGGCACCGCGGGACTGTGGTGCGTCAATGCCGGTCATTGCCGGCCGAAGATCACCGAGGCGATCCAGCGTCAGGCGGCCGAGCTCGATTATGCGCCGGCCTTCCAGATGGGCCATCCCAAGGCCTTCGAGCTGGCCTCGAAGCTGGCGGCCATCGCCCCCACCGGCCTCGACCATGTGTTCTTCACCAATTCAGGTTCCGAGTCCGTCGAAACGGCGCTGAAGATCGCGCTCGCCTACCACCGCGCCAAGGGCGATGGCGCGCGCTTCCGCCTGATCGGGCGCGAGCGCGGCTATCACGGCGTCAATTTCGGCGGCATCTCCGTCGGCGGCATCGTTGGCAACCGCAAGATGTTCGGCACGCTTTTGACCGGCGTCGACCATATGCGCCATACCCACGACCCCGAGCGCAACGGCTATTCCCGCGGTGAAGCCGAGAATGGTGCCGAACTCGCCGAGGATCTTGTCCGGATCGCGACGCTACACGATCCCTCGACTATCGCCGCCGTCATCGTCGAGCCGGTGGCGGGATCGACCGGCGTGCTGCCGCCGCCGAAGGGCTATCTCAAGCGCTTGCGCGAGATCTGCGACCAGCACGGCATCCTGTTGATCTTCGACGAGGTCATCACCGGCTATGGCCGCATGGGCGCAGCCTTCGCCGCCGATTATTTCGGCGTGACGCCGGACATCATGGTGACCGCCAAGGGGCTGACCAACGGCGTCATTCCGATGGGCGCTGTTTACGTCAAGGACGCGATTTACGACGCCTTCATGAGCGGCGCCGAGCATCTGATCGAGTTCGCCCACGGCTATACCTATTCGGGTAATCCGATCGCCGCCGCGGCGGGTCTGGCAACAATCGAGACCTACAAGGAAGACGGGCTTTTCGAGCGGGCGAAGGCGCTGGAGCCGGTCTGGGCCGACGCGATCCATTCGCTGAAGGGGGAGCGGCATGTCATCGACATCCGCACCATTGGCCTGATCGCGGCGATCGAGCTCGATCCGGTTGCCGGCGAGCCGACGAAGCGGGCGTTCTCGGCCTTCCTCAAGGCCTATGAGGCAGGGCTGTTGATCCGCACCACTGGCGATATCATCGCGCTGTCGCCGCCGCTGATGATCTCCGAGGATCAGATCGGCGAGATCGTCGAGACCTTGCGGGGCATTCTGAAGAGCCTCGACTGACGACCGCCGCCCATTGCTGACGACCAGACATGAGGGATTCCATGAGCCTTGCTTCCAACCTCCAGATCAACGGCGACCGGCTCTGGGATTCGATCATTGAGATGGCAAAGATCGGCCCCGGCATCGCTGGCGGCAACAACCGCCAGACGCTGACCGACGCCGACGGAGAGGGCCGCCACCTGTTCCAGTCCTGGTGCGAGGCGGCCGGCCTGACGACGGGCGTCGACACCATGGGCAACATGTTCGCGCGGCGCGAGGGCGCCGACCCGGACGCGCTGCCGGTTTATGTCGGCAGCCATCTCGACACCCAGCCGACCGGCGGCAAATATGATGGCGTTCTCGGCGTCCTCGGCGGGCTGGAACTGGTCCGCACGCTCAACGACCTCAACATCCAGACGAAGGACCCGATCGTCGTGACCAACTGGACCAACGAGGAGGGCACCCGCTTCGCCCCTGCGATGCTGGCGTCGGGCGTCTTCGCCGGCGTCCATGACGAGGCCTGGGCGAAGGACCGCGAGGATTCCGCCGGCAAGCGCTTCGGCGACGAGCTGAAACGGATCGGTTGGGAGGGCGAGGAGCCGGTCGGCTCGCGCCGAATGAAGGCATTTTTCGAGCTGCATATCGAGCAGGGGCCGATCCTCGAAGATGAGGGGATCGACATCGGCGTCGTCACCCATGGGCAGGGGCTCTACTGGCTGCAGGTGACGCTGACCGGCCGCGAGAGCCACACCGGTTCGACACCAATGCCCAAGCGCCGCAACGCCGGGCTCGGCATGGCGCGGATCACCGAGTTGGTCCACGAGGTTGCGATGGACTACCAGCCCAACGCCGTCGGCGCGATCGGCCATGTCGAGATCTATCCGAACTCGCGCAACATCATTCCCGGCCGCGCGGTCTTCACCATCGATATCCGCTCGCCGTCCAAGGAAACACTCGACACAATGCGCGAGCGCATCGAGGACGGCATCGACACGATCGCCGAGGCGCTCGACATCGGCGCCGCGGTCGACGAGGTCGGGCATTTCGACCCCGTCACCTTCGACGCGGATTGCGTCAAGGCCGTCCGCGACGCCGCCGAACGCCTCGGTTATTCGCACAGGAACATCGTGTCCGGCGCCGGCCACGATGCCTGCTGGATCAACCGCGTCGCGCCGACGGCAATGGTGATGTGCCCCTGCGTCGACGGCCTGTCTCACAACGAGGCGGAGGACATTTCCAAGGAATGGGCGACGGCGGGGGCGAACGTGCTGTTTCACGCCGTGGTGGAGACGGCCGGGATCGTGGAGTAGAATTCGGATTCGACGGGCATCTTCAGGAGGTCGCAATGGGAAGGCCGAAGGAACTGACCGAAGAGCAGCGCGCCGATCTTCGCGCGAGAGGCTTCGTGCCGGTGGAAGTGTGGGTTCCTGATTGGGATAGCCCTGAGTTCAAGGAACAACTGAAGCGCGATTGCGATGCCATCAATGCAGCCGATCGTCGCTCTGGAGAGATTAACTGCCTTTCCGAGGAGGTCGCCGACTTGTGGGACGATCTGCCTTCATGAAGCGCGGCGATGTCGTCCTCGTTTCCGGGAAGGGAGACTGCGGGAAGGCGCGGCCGGCTGTCGTCGTGCAGGCTGACTATCTTGCCGAACATCTCGGCAGCGTGACCGTCGTCCCGTTTACGAGCGACCTCTCCAGTGACATCTCCATTCGATTCCTCGTCGAGCCACATCCTTCGAACGGGCTTCGCGTGCGCTCGCAAGCGATGGTCGACAAGGTCCAGACCTATCCTCGAGAGAAGGTCTTTGGGCCGATCGGTGCTCTCGAACCAAGCCAGATGATGCAGGTCGAGCGCGCTTTGATCGTCTTCCTGCAACTTGCAAGCTCACTTCTTGCCGGCCCGTCTACGATTCCGTCGATCAGCCAAGGAACGAACCCATGACCATCGTCATCAAGAACGGAACCGTCGTCACCGCCGACCGCACGTGGAAGGCCGACGTCCTGATCGACGGCGAGATCATCGTCGATGTCGGGCCTGATCTCGACGGCGACGAGGTGATCGACGCCTCCGGCACCTATGTCATGCCAGGCGGCATCGATCCGCACACCCATATGGAGATGCCCTTCATGGGCACCTTCTCGGCTGACGATTTCGACTCGGGCACGGCGGCGGCGCTGGCCGGCGGCACCACGATGACGGTGGATTTCTGCCTGCCGGGACCGGGGCAGGGGCTGATCGACGCGCTGCAAGCCTGGTACCAGAAGGCCGGCAAGGCGCGCACCGACTATTCCTTCCACATGGCGATCACCTGGTGGGGTGAACAGGTCTTCGACGAGATGCCCAAGGTGGTCGAGCGCGGCATCAACACCTTCAAGCACTTCATGGCCTACAAGGGCGCGCTGATGGTGAACGACGACGAGATGTTCGCCTCGTTCTCGCGCTGCGCCGAGATCGGCGCGATGCCGCTGGTCCACGCCGAAAACGGAGACGTCGTCGCCTTCCTGCAGCAAAAACTCATGGCCGAGGGCAATAGCGGGCCGGAGGGCCACGCCTATTCGCGCCCGCCCGAGGTCGAGGGCGAGGCGGTCAACCGGGCGATCATGATCGCCGACCAGGCCGGCGTGCCGCTCTATGTCGTCCACACTTCCTGCGAGCAGGCCCATGAGGCGATCCGCCGGGCGCGGCAAAAGGGGATGCGGGTCTTCGGCGAGCCGCTGATCCAGCACCTCACCCTCGACGAGAGCGAATATTTCAACCCCGACTGGGATCACGCCGCGCGCCGGGTGATGTCGCCGCCGTTTCGCAACAAGCTGCACCAGGATTCGCTCTGGGCGGGGTTGGCGGCCGGCTCGCTCCAGGTCGTTGCCACCGACCATTGCGCCTTTTCGAGCGAGCAGAAGCGCATGGGCGTCGGCGACTTCACCAAGATCCCGAACGGCACCGGGGGCCTTGAGGACCGGCTGCCGGTGCTGTGGACCAAGGGCGTTCGGACCGGCCGCTTGACCATGAACGAGTTCGTCGCCGTCACCTCGACCAACATCGCCAAGATCCTCAACATCTACCCGAAGAAGGGCGCGATCCTGCCCGGCGCCGATGCCGACATCATCGTCTGGGATCCGGCCGCGACCAAGACCATCTCTGCCAAGACCCAGAAATCGGCAATCGAATACAACGTCTTCGAGGGCATCGAGGTAACCGGCCTGCCGGTGATGAGTTTTTCGCGCGGCCGGCTTGCCTACAAGGAGGGTGATGTGCGCGCCGACACCGGCGACGGCCGCTTCGTCGAGCGGCCCGCCAACGCGCCGGTCAACACCGCGCTGTCGACATGGAAGGAACTTACCGCCCCGCGCAAGGTGGAGCGGTCGGGCATCCCGGCGGGCGTTTGATTTGAACGCGAGAATGGATCAGTCGATCAAGGATGACAGCGCGGAACGGCAGGGCCTGGGCGCGGTCATCTCCGCCCGCAATCTCGACCTCGTCTTCGAGACGGCTGACACGCCCGTCCATGCCCTGTCGTCGATCGACCTCGATATTTTCAAGGGCGAGTTCGTCTCCTTCATCGGCCCGTCCGGCTGCGGCAAGACCACGCTGCTCAGGGTCATCGCCGATCTGGAACAGCCGACCGGGGGCACGATCTCGGTCAACGGCATGACGCCGGATCAGGCCCGGCAGGCGCGCGCCTATGGCTATGTGTTCCAGGCGGCGGCGCTCTATCCCTGGCGCACCATCGAAAAGAACATCGCCCTACCGCTGGAGATCATGGGCTTCGACAAGGCCGAGCGGAAGCGGCGGATCGAGAGCAATCTCGAGCTTGTCGGGCTGTCCGGCTTCGGCGGGAAATTTCCGTGGCAATTGTCGGGCGGCATGCAGCAGCGCGCCTCGATCGCGCGGGCCTTGTCCTTCGACCCGGATCTCTTGTTGATGGACGAGCCCTTCGGCGCGCTCGACGAGATCGTTCGCGACCATCTCAACGAGGAGCTGTTGAAACTCTGGGCGAAGACCAAAAAGACCGTCGTCTTCGTCACCCACTCGATCCCCGAGGCGGTGTTTCTGTCGACCCGTATCGTGGTGATGAGCCCGCGGCCCGGCCGCATCCACGAGGTGATCGACTGCGATCTCGGCCTCGACCGGCCGCTGGAAATCCGCGACACGCCGGAGTTTCTGGAAATCGCCCACCGCGTGCGCGAGGGCCTCAGGGCGGGGCATGGCTATGATTGAGAACCAAGGGCGCCTTGAGGCATCTTCAGTGTATAGAGAATTTACTATTGGTCTATTGTCAGCGTTCATTGGCGCAGTTGCAACCATTGCGATAGGTGCTTTCGGATTTTTCAACAAAGATAAAGAATTAGATATTCAACTCGTGAATATCGCACTAACTATATTGAGCGGAAAACATGATACTGAGCAATCTGAGGAAGCTCGAAAATTCGCTCTTCGGGCACTTTCGAAATATTCGAACGTAGATATTCCTCAGGAAGAGTTTTTGAAATGGTCTAAATCCGGAGTGCTTCCACAGGGCAGCTTTCAATACAGCGGAGAGCTTAGATCGGATATTCCTGAATTTGAAGAACTTGTTAGAGCTCTACCAGAAGACGATTTTATTGCGTTGACGTTGACTGGAGAGGCCGGTCTAGCAGGAACGGAAAACGAAATAATCGCTATTGCTTCAGTGATTTTCAATCGAAGGGAAGATAGTGCTTTTCCTAATAATATATATGATGTTATATTACAGGATGGAGTTTTTTCTGTGTGGGCCAGTAATTTAAAAAACCCACAAAAAATTAGCGATGCTCGCCGCTCTCCGGCCTACGGTCGGGCAAAATCAATTGCGATAAGAGCTCTTGACGATAATTTGACTGACCCGACAAGTGGTGCGCTCTATTACCATAGTGATTATGTTCGCCCAAAGTGGCGCCGGAGCTTGGAATATACGAATACGATCGGGCGCTGGCTGTTCTATAAGCGGAAGCCGCAGCCATGAGTCCCTCCCCGCTGGCCGAACCAGGCGCCGGCATCGGTTATCAAGGCCCCTTGCGGCGCATCGGAAAGCGCATGGCCGAGGGCCGTACCGTGCCGATTCTCACCGTTATCGCGGCGATTCTGGCGATCTGGTATCTCGCCGCGATCGGGATGAACTGGCAGACTGAGACCGACAAGCTGGTTCGTGCCGGCGAGGCCTACGGTATCGCCGACACGATTGCGGCGACGTGGAGCGCCGAGCGGCCGATCCTGCCGGCGCCGCACCAGATCGTCGCGGAAATCTGGAAGTCGACGGTGCTCGTCAAGCCGACTTCGCCGCGCTCGCTGCTGTTTCATGCCTGGGTGACGCTGTCCTCGACCCTCCTCGGCTTCGTCATCGGCACGGCGCTGGGCGTGGCTCTCGCCGTCGGCATCCTCCATTCGCGCACGCTCGACAAGAGCCTGATGCCGTGGATCATCACCTCGCAGACGATCCCGATCCTCGCCATCGCGCCGATGATCATTGTGGTGCTCAATGCTGTCGGCGTTCAGGGCCTTTTGCCGAAGGCGATCATCTCCACCTATCTGTCGTTCTTCCCGGTCGCGGTCGGCATGGTGAAGGGGCTGCGCTCGCCCGACGCGATGCTGCTCGACCTGATGCACACCTATTCGGCGAGCCGGCCGCAGATATTGGCGAAGCTCCGCTGGCCGGCGTCGATGCCGTTCCTGTTCACATCGATGAAGGTTGCCGTCGCCGCCGCTCTGGTCGGCGCCATCGTTGGCGAATTGCCGACGGGGGCGGTCGCCGGCCTCGGCGCGCGGCTCCTGGCCGGCTCCTATTACGGCCAGACCATCCAGATCTGGTCGGCGCTGGTCGCCGCCGCGGTGATGGCGGGCGTCCTGGTGTGGCTGGTGGGACTCGGCGAGCGCATTTCGCTCAAGCGTATGGGGGTGCAGTCGTGAGCGGGGCACGGCTCCTCGGCAGTTCCGGGCCGGCCGCGGCAGCCCTGATGGCGGTGTTTTCCTGCGCCTCGGCACTCGCCGCGCTGGCGTTGCTGGAATCGGGTCAGCGCGGGCTGACGCTGGCCGCCGTCATCGCGGCATTCTGGCTGTTTTCCTGGCGCTTGACCGTCAACCTCGCCGCGCTGGAGCCGGCGGGCCGCGCCGGGCGTGCGGTTCTCGGCATCCTCATTCCGCTGATATTCGGCGTGACGCTGTTGTTCCTGTGGGAGTTCATCGTGCGTGGGCTCGCCGTGCCGAGCGTGCTGTTGCCGGCGCCGTCGGGCATCGGCATCAGGATCGCGAATTCCTTGTCGATCCTGTGGGCGGACTTCGCCCAGACCTATTTGAAGGCGGTGGTCGCCGGCTATGTGCTCGGCTGTGGTTCGGGCTTTCTCGTCGCGGTGCTGATCGACCGCTCCCCCTTCCTCAAGCGCGGCCTGCTACCGATCGGCAATCTGGTCTCGGCGCTGCCGATCGTCGGCGTCGCGCCGATCATGGTGATGTGGTTCGGCTTCGACTGGCCGTCGAAGGCCGCCGTGGTCGTCATCATGACCTTCTTCCCGATGCTGGTGAACACCGTCGCCGGCCTTAATGCCGCAGGCGCCATGGAGCGCGACCTGATGCGCACCTACGGGGCGAGTTCGTCTCAGAGCCTCGTCAAGCTGCGCCTGCCGGCGGCGTTGCCTTTCATCTTCAATGCCCTGAAGATCAACTCGACGCTGGCGCTGATCGGCGCGATCGTGGCGGAATTCTTCGGCACGCCGATCGTCGGCATGGGCTTTCGCATTTCGGCCGAGATCGGCCGCATGAACACCGACATGGTCTGGGCCGAGATCGCGGTCGCCGCGCTCGCTGGCTCGCTGACCTACGGCCTGCTCTCCGTCGCCGAGCGGGCCGCGACCTTCTGGCATCCGTCCTACCGCAAGGGGTAGGCGGCAACATAAGCAACAAAGGGAGAAAGCAGATGAGGAAGCTTCTGGCAGGCGCGGTGGTCGCGCTCGCGGGTCTCGGTTTCACCGGACCGACGATGGCGCAGGACGCGCTGACGCTACAGCTCAAATGGGTGACGCAGGGCCAGTTCGCCGGCTATTACGTCGCCAAGGAAAAGGGCTTCTACGAAGAGGCCGGTCTCGACGTGACGATCAAGCCCGGCGGCCCGGATATCGCGCCCGAGCAGGTGATCGCCGGCGGCGGCGCCGACGTCATCGTCGACTGGATGCCGGCGGCGCTGGCGGCCCGCGAGAAGGGGCTGCCGCTCGTCAATATCGCCCAGCCGTTCAAGAAGTCGGGCATGGAGCTGACCTGCCGCAAGGAGACCGGCATCGAAAAGCCGGAGGATTTCAAGGGCAAGACCCTCGGCGTCTGGTTCTCCGGCAACGAATATCCGTTCCTGTCCTGGATGTCGAAGCTCGGCCTGTCCACCGAGGGCGGCGCGGACGGCGTCACCGTCATCAAGCAGGGCTTCAACGTCGACCCGCTGATCCAGAAGCAGGCCGACTGCATCTCAACGATGACCTACAACGAATATTGGCAGGTGATCGACGCCGGCATCCCGGAAGGCGAGCTGACGGTGTTCAAATACGAGGACCAGGGCGTCGCGACACTGGAGGATGGACTCTACGTGCTCGAGGAATCGCTGAACGATCCGGCGATGGTCGACAAGCTCGCGCGTTTCGTCAAAGCCTCGATGAAGGGCTGGGAATACGCCGCCGAGAACACTGACGAAGCGGCGGGGATCGTGCTCGACAACGACATGACCGGCGCCCAGACCGAAGAGCACCAGAAGCGCATGGTCGGCGAGATCAACAAGCTGGTCGACGGCTCGGACGGCACGCTCGACACCGCCTCCGCCGACACGACGGTCGAGGTGCTGATGGGCGGCGGCTCGGACCCGGTCATCACCAAGCAACCGGAAGGCGCCTGGTCGAGCGTCGTGACCGACAAGATGAAGGACTTGCAGTAAGGGCGCAGCAGCTCCCTTTATTTAACGAAGGCCGGGGCGTTGCTCCGGCCTTTTTTCATGGCGTGCGGGCAATGCGCTTTGAAAGCTCAAGGGCACGGTCAGCGCCGCACGACCTCTCGGTCGGGGTTGACGAGTGCCGACCTTACGGCTGCTATGTCCGCCGCAGGAATTGGTTGGGGTCCCAAGGCCCGACCTGGGAGGATCGCATGCTGAAACCATTGACCAGGCTGTCGCTCGCGGGTGCCGCGCTTGCCGCCATGATGGGTGCCACGCTCGCGCAAGAGGTGACCCTGCGGGTGCATCAGTTCCTGCCGGCGCAGGCGACCATTCCGGACAAGGTGCTGAAGCCGTGGGCCGAAAAGGTAGAGGCAGAATCCGACGGGCGAATCAAGGTCGAGTTCTATCCCTCGATGCAGCTCGGCGGCTCGCCGCCCGAACTCTTCGATCAAGCGCGGGACGGCGTCGCCGACGTCATCTGGACGGTGCTGGGCTATACGCCGGGCCGCTTTCCGAAGTCCGAGACCTTCGAACTGCCCTTCATCATGACCGATGCGGTCTCGACCTCGAAGGCGTTCCAAGCGTTCGTGGAAAAGAACGCGATGGACGAATTCGAGGACGTCCACCTTCTCGCCGTTCATACCCATGGGCCGGGGCTGTTTCACACCAAGGAGACGATCAACAAGCTGGAGGACCTGAACAGCATGAAGATTCGCGGAGGCTCGCGGATCATCAACCAGCTTCTGGAAAAACTCGGCGCGACGCCGGTCGGCATGCCGGTGCCCGCGGTTCCTGAATCGCTCTCCAAGGGCGTGATCGACGGCGCGACGATCCCCTGGGAGGTGACGCTGCCGTTGCGGATCGCCGAACTGGTGAAAAACCACACCGGCTTTTCCGGCGACAACGGCATGTACACCCAGACCTTCGCCATCGTCATGAACAAGGACAGCTACGAAAACCTGCCCGACGATTTGAAGGCCATCATCGACGACAATTCCGGGATGAAGTTGGCGGAAATGGCCGGCAAGGCGATGCAGGCCAGCGATAAGGTTGGCGAGGCAAAGGCGCGCGATGCCGGCAATACCGTCGTTACCCTCGACGAGGCCGAGACCGCGCGCTTCAAGGACGCCTCGCAGGCGGTTATCGCGGAGTGGGTGGCGCAAGGGGAGGGGCGTCAGCAGCTTCTCGACGACGCCGAGGCGCTGATCGACCAATACACCGGAGAAGGTGCGGCGGGCGCGGGCGCGGCTACGGCCACCCCGGCGGCCGCTGAGCCGGATACTGCCGCTGAGCCCGAAAAGAAATAGGACCATTGGGTCGGCGGTGCGACAGAGTATGCGCCGCCGCGCCTCGCCTGGACGATTTATCCCGCATGCAATGGTGAACCGGTTTTGAGCGATGCCGCAGGATTTGACGACGGGTCCGGCCCCCTTGGCCGCGGCGTCGACGCGGCGGCGACGCTGCTCGCCTATGCCGGCGGCTTCTGCCTCGTCTTCATCATCGTTTTGACCTGCGTTTCGATCGCGGGGCGAGCGCTTCTCACTCTCGGTTTCGGCTTCGGACCCGTGCCCGGCGATTTCGAAATGGTCGAGATCGCCTCCGGCGTCGCGGTGTTCCTCTTCCTGCCGCTGTGCCAGCTGAAGCGCGGCCACGTGACGGTGGATCTCTTCGCCGGAGCGATGGGGCGGCGCGGCGTCGCGATCACCAATCTCGCGGGCAATGCGCTGATGACGGTCGCGTCCTCCATCATTCTCTGGCGACTT
The DNA here is from genome assembly GCF_036549495.1 of Aurantimonas sp. C2-5-R2. NCBI lineage: Bacteria > Pseudomonadati > Pseudomonadota > Alphaproteobacteria > Hyphomicrobiales > Aurantimonadaceae > Aurantimonas > Aurantimonas sp. C2-5-R2. Next base: position 50,679 of record NZ_JAZHLJ010000018.1, on the reverse strand, counting down.
CTGGCAGGGCTTCAGGACAAGATGGGGACCGGAGAGGAGAGCTTTATTCTGGCGATTCCGGTCTGGTGGGGCTATGCGCTCTCGCTTGTCGGCGCCGCGGTCTTCTTGCTCGCTTGCCTCGTGACCGTGTGGCGCTCGGCGCGCGCATGCTTGATTCTTCTCCCGAAGTCCCGAGCGTAACCCCTTGTCCAATCTCGAACTCGCGCTGCTGTCCTTCCCGGTTCTTCTGGTGCTCATCTTCCTGCGGATGCCGATCGGGCTGGCCATGCTGGTCTGCGGCTTCGTCGGCAACTGGCTCGTCCTCGGCCGGCCGACGCCGATCCTGGCGCAGCTGAAATCGCTGACCTTCACCACTTTTTCGAGCTACTCGCTGTCGATCATTCCGCTGTTCCTGCTGATGGGCCAGTTCGCCGCCAAGGGCGGCATGTCGCAATCGCTGTTCGGCGCCGCCAATGCCTGGCTGGGTCATCGCAAGGGCGGCGTCGCCATGGCGGCGATCGGCGCATGCGCCGGGTTCGGCGCGATCTGCGGCTCATCGATCGCGACGGCTGCGACCATGGGCAAGGTCGCGCTACCCGAACTCAAGCGCTACGGCTACGATGGCGGCCTGGCCACCGGGACGCTCGCCGCCGGCGGCACCCTCGGCATCCTGATCCCGCCCTCGGTCATTCTGGTGATCTATGCGATCCTGACCGAGCAGAATATCGCCAAGCTGTTTCTGGCGGCCTTCATCCCCGGCTTGCTGGCGATGCTCGGCTACATGTTCACCATCGCGATCTATGTCCGGCTGAAGCCCAATTCCGGCGGCACGCGAGCGAAGGCGTCCTGGGGTGAGCGGCTGCGCCTGACCCGGGACGTCTGGCCGGTGCTCATCGTCTTTTTACTGGTCGTCTTCGGCATCTATTTCGGCTGGTTCACGCCGACCGAGGGCGCGGCGGTCGGTGCGGCCGGAACCGGCCTCATCGCCTTCCTCAATGGCGGCCTGACGCGGCAAGCCTTATCTGAAAGTTTTGTGGAAACAGCCGTCTCTACTGCGATGATTTTTTTCATCATTCTGGGTGCCGGCGTCTACAATTCGTTCCTCGCCCTCAGCCAGTTGCCGCAGGAATCGGCTGCCTGGGTGGTGGGACAGGGCCTCTCGCCCTGGCTGGTGATGACGATCATCCTTTTGACCTATCTGGTTTTCGGCTGCGTCATGGATTCGCTGTCGATGATCCTCCTCACCGTGCCGATCTTCTTCCCGATCGTCACTGGTCTCGACTTCGGCCTGCCGCCGGACGAATTCGCCATCTGGTTCGGCATCCTCATCCTGATCGTCGTCGAGGTGGGGCTGATCACGCCGCCCGTCGGGCTCAATCTGTTCGTCATCAATTCGATGGCCAAGGACGTGCCGATGATCCGGACGTTTCAGGGGGCTGCGCCCTTCGTCGCCGCCGACATCGTCAGGACGATCATCCTGACGATGTTTCCGACGATCACGCTGGTGATGGTGCGCTGGCTCTACTGATCACTCCGCCGGAACCGTGGCGTTCGGTCGCGGCTCGAAAGATCCGGGGCCTGCGAGCGGATCACCGCGCAGCGGGCTCGGCGCATTGAGGCCGCGCCGCCGCTTTACCCACGCGGCAATGCTTTCGCCGAGCATCAAAAGGGCGGGCGTCAGCACCAGCGTGAGGATGGTCGCGAAGGTGAGGCCGCCGGCGATGGCGCTCGACAGTTCCGTCCACCATTGCGTGGAGGGGGCACCGAACTGGATCTCGCGGCGGATGAAGTCGATATTGGCGCCGACAACCATCGGCACGAGCCCGAGAACGGTGGTGACCGAGGTGAGAAACACCGGGCGCAGGCGTTGCGCGCCAGTGCGCAGGATCGCCTCCAGCGGCGGCTGACCCGATCTGCGCAAGACGTTGTAGGTGTCGATCAGGACGATGTTGTTATTGACGACGATGCCGGCGAGCGCGATCACGCCGATGCCGCCCATGACGATGCCAAAGGGCCGGCCAGTGATCAGCAGGCCGTAGAAGACGCCCGCCGTCGAGAACACGATCGCGCTCATCACCAGGAACGCCTGGTAGATCGAGTTGAACTGGGTGACCAGGACGACGAACATCAGGAAGATCGCCGCCGAGGCCGCTCCCGTGAGGAAAGTGGCCGCTTCGGCCTGATCCTTGGCCTCGCCGCCGAAACTGTAGTCGACCCCGGGGGGAAGCTCGGCCCTGTCGAGCGCGGCACGCAGTTTGACGATCTGGTCGTTGGCAAGAACGCCCTTCGCGACATCCGCTTCCACCGCCATGACGCGGCGTTGGTCGATCCGGATGATCGTGCCGACCTTCGGCGCCGGCTGGAAGGAGACGAAATTGCGGATCGGCACCAGCCCGCGCGCCGTCGGAATACGCAGCCCCTCCAGCCGTTCCAGGGTCCGGTCGCCGGCCGGAAAGCGGACGCGGATCGGCACTTCGCCGTCGCCGCCCGCATCGTCGGGCCTGTAGTCCGAGACCTCGATGCCGGCGGTCAGAAGCCGCACCGCCTGGCCGAGAAGCGACACGTCGGCGCCGTAGCGCGCGGCTTCCTCGCGGTTCACCTGCAACTGCCATTCGACGCCCGGCGGCGAACGCGTATCGGTGACGTTCTCGAATCCGCCGATGTCCTCCATCAGGCCCCTGAGGGTGACGACGCCGTTGGCCAGGGAATTCAGATCGGATCCGCGCAGCTTGACGTTGATCGGCTTGCCACCGGCCGGCCCGTTCTGCTCCTGCTGAACCTGGATGGTGATGCCGGGAATGTCGGCCACGCGCGCTCGAATGTCGTCGAAGATCAGCACCGCCTTGCGCCGGGTGTCCCATTCATCCAGTTCCAGCTGTATCGTGCCGATGACGTCGGCTCCGAGCTGACGCGAGCCGCTTTCGCCAAGTGTGCGGGCATAGACGGTCTCGACCTCGTCCATGCCAAGCAGGCGCTCCTCGACCCGGCGCACGAGCGCGTCCTTTTCGAAAATCGAGAAATTGTCCCGGGCGCGGATCTGGACCTGCGCGAATTCCGGCTCGATCGCGGGGAAGAATTCGACGCCCTTGCCGTATTGGGAAAAGCCGTAAATCGCGCCGACGAGCAGCGACAAAGCGATGACCAAGGTGGCGAATGGACCTTTGACGGCGCTCCGCAGGATGCGCAGATAGACGCCGGTGAGCCCGCCGATGAGCGACAGGTCGCCGTTCTCCGCCGCCTCCAATGCGCGCCGCTGCTTTGCCGGCATCGGCTGCGCCTTGCCGATCAGCCCGCCGAGAACCGGAATGAACACAAGCGCCATGAACAGCGACGCCGTCAGCGTGATCAGCACGGTGAGCGGAAGGAACTTCATGAACTCGCCGACAAGTCCCGGCCAAAACAGCAGCGGCGTGAACACGACGAGGGTCGTTACGGTCGAGGCGATGATCGGCCACGCCATCCGTTGCGCCGCATGTCGATAGGCATCGCGCGGCGAGGCTCCTTCCAGAAGCCTGCGGTCGGCAAGTTCCGTCGTCACGATCGCGCCATCGACGAGCATGCCGACCACCAGGATCAACGAAAACAGGACGACGATGTTCATCGTGAAGCCGAACGCCCACAGGATCGTGATCCCGGCAAGGAACGAGCCGGGAATCGACAGCCCGACGAGAATGGAGCTGCGAAGGCCCAGCGTCGCCACAATCACGATCATGACGAGAATGATCGCCGAGATAACGTTGTTCTCGAGATCGCCGAGCATCGTTTTCACCTGCGCGGACTCGTCCTGCAGATACTCGACGCCGACCGTGTCCGGCCAAGTCGCCTTGTGCCGGTCGACGACCGCGCGGACGGCGTCGACCGTTTCGATGATGTTGGCTCCGGACCGCTTCTTGATTTCGAGCGCGAGCGAAGGTTCGCCGTCGATCCGCGCGAAGCCGTCGGGATCCTCGAAGGTCCGCCGCGCGATGGCGACATCCTTGAAGGTCAGCACGGTGGAGCCGTCGACCTTGACCGGCATGTCCAGGACGTCGCGAATGTCCTCGATCAGACCGGGCACCTTGAGGACGATCCGGCCTGCGCCGGTGTCGAGGGCTCCGGCCGCGATCAGGCGGTTGTTGCGGCTGATTTGGCTGACCAACTCGTCGAAGGACAGATTGTAGGTCTCGAAGACCGTCGGCTCGATAAGCACTTCCATCAGCTCGTCGCGGTCGCCGCCGATATCGACTTCGAGGACGCCCGACAGCGCTTCGAGGTCGTCGCTGAGGGCATTGGCGATATTGACCAGCGAGCGCTCGGGGATCGGTCCGGACAGAACCACGGTCAGGATCGGAAAAAGCGAGGTGTTGACCTCGTTGACCTTCGGCTCATCGACCTCGGCGGGAAGGTTCGGCTTCGCCCGATCGACGGCGTCCTTGACGTCGGTCAGGGCTTCGTCCGCGTCGAAGCCCGCCTCGAATTTCAGCTGCACGGAAGCGTAGCCTTCCGCGGCGTGGGATTCCATTTCGTCGAGGCCCGACAGTGACGACAGCTCAGTCTCCAGGGGCCTGACCAGAAGCCGCTCGCTGTCCTCCGGCGAGATGCCCTCCAAGGTCGCAGTCACGTACATCACCGGGATCGGGATGTCGGGCGAGGATTCCTTCGGAATGGCCTGGTAGCCGATAACGCCGGCGACGAGGATCAGTGCGAGGATGAGCAGAACGGTGCGCGAGCGGTCGAAGCCCGCTTCGATGAGGGCGTTCATCAGCGCCCCCCGGCCGTGTCCGTCGCAAACAGGGCGTTCGCCAGTGTCGCCGTGATCTCGCCGGTGACGTCGAGATCATTGTCGCGCTGGAACTTCTTGATCGCCTCGCGGGTCGCGTCCCCCAGCAGGCCGTCGATCGGTCCCGGTTCGTAGCCCAAGCTGCGAAGCCGTCTTTGCAAGAGCTGGATCGACGGTTCTTCGCCGGGGCTCTTGGCTTTTGGGTCGCTCGGATCGGACGGCTCGGTCAGTGCCGCTGTCTCAACTGTGTTTTGCGTCGAAGGAGAAGTGGCCGTGCGCACGCTTCCAGTCGCTGTCTCCGGACCCTCGGCTGTCGGCACATTGTCCAGAATGCCGTCGCCCGCCGCCACAGGCTCGGCTTCGGGAGGCGTGATCGCCGGATTCGACGGCTCACCGCGCGCGTCACCGGGGTTTGCCTCGATCACGCGGACGTCTTCACCTTCGGAAACAAAACCCTGGCCGACGGTAATGATCCGCAGAGTCTCGGGAAGTCCGGCGACCCATAGCCCGGTCGTTTCCGCGCGAACGAGTTCGATCGGGTGGAAGGTGACCTTGTTCTCGGCATTGACGGCCTTGACGCCGAGCGTGCCGTCCGACCCGAGTGCCAGAACGGCCGCGGACAGGAAATGCGCGGGGACCTCCCCGACGGGAATGCGCACCTGCGCCGAGATACCGGCGGGAATGTCGCGTTTGGGATTGGGCACGGTGATCTCGACCGGGAAGGTTCGGGTAGCGGAACTGGCGTTCGCAGCGATATAGCGGACGGTGCCCTGACGGGTTTCCCCGGTAATGAAGGTCACCGAGGCGGACTGTCCGGTACGCACGCGCGCGACATTTTGCTGGGCGATCTCGACATCGACAGTCAGCGGATCGTTGTCGATCTGGATGCCGACCTCCGCGCTCGCGGCAACGAACTCGCCGAGATCCAGATCGAACCGGTCGAGGGTGCCGGTGATCGGTGCGCGGATCTCGGTGTCGCCGGTGGTCTTTTCGATCGCGGCCAGCGACGCTCGCGCCTTGGCCAACTCGGCCTGCGCTTCTTCCACCTGGGCCGCCGTCGTATAGCCGCGATTGGCCAACCCCGACACGCGGTCGAATTCGCCCTGGCGGCGGGCAAGTTCGGCCTCGGCCTGTATGCGCTGCGCCTCGCGGTCGGCGAGGGCGATCTTGGCGATCAGCGCGCCTTCCTCGAGAAAGTCGCCTTTCTTGACGGCGATGGCCTCGACCGTGCCGCCCACTTTAGCGCGAACCGGCGTCGTGCGGTCAGGTAGAACCTGACCCTCCGCTGCGACGAACTCCACCACCGGCTTGGCGCGGGAGGCGAATGCCTCGACCTTGAAGGGTTCGCGGGTCTTGGATTTCGTCGCTTCGACAGCTTGATCCTGGTCGGGATAATAATAGCCCGAGCCCATCCAGCCGACGAGGGCGAGGACAAATAAAGCCGCCAGCCAGCCGGCGCGTGACTTGCGCTCCTTCGGCGCCGGCTCCGATTCAGCGACGGGGGAGGGACCTGTGTGCTCGTGCGGATTCATTGCTTGCCCCGCCCTTCTTCATCGAGCTGGCACAGCTTGGCCGCGAGGTCATTGAGCGAGGCGACAGCGGTTTCGAAAAACGCGCGGGCCTGCTCGAGGCGCTGGCGCTCGTCGGTCGCGTCGGGCGACAGGTCCGTCTCCGCCGTGATGATGCTGGCTTGCGTCTCTTCCATCCGGTGGGCCACGCCGCGAATCATGTTGACGTAGGGCCGGTCGGCGAGACGGAAGAAATCCTGCCGCTCCCCCTCGACCTGAACCTTGACGATGAGCCCCTGGCTTTCGAGCAGGCGGGCATTGGTCGAGATTGAGGCCCGGCTAACGCAAAGTCGCGCCGCAAGGTCGCTGAAGCTGACAACGCCCGGCTCCAGGATCATCAGCCCGAATAGCCGTCCGGCGATGCGCGGCATGCCCTCCGCTTCCAGGTGATCGCCCATCCGGTCGATGAAGCGGGCGCGGCAAAGGTCCTGCGGGCAGGCGCAGACCAGATCTTGATCGATAGCGATATTCATCGATCGCAAATACGAGTGGCCCGTCGTTCAGTCAAGACTGAACAGAAGAAATTGTTCAGTTGCGACTGAACGTCACGCCTTGGCCGGCCCCCGCGCGGCGGCAAAGCTCTTCTTCAGCCGTGCGCTGAGCTCGGCAAAGGGCTCGACGTTCGTGACGGCTCCGGGGTGCTGGATCATATAGTCGTAAACATGCGGAACGAGGTCGACGGCCTGATCCAGGGTCTCGTCGTTGCCGCGCTGATAGCCCCCGAGCAAACGCAGATCGCGCGTGTCCTCGTATCGCGAGATCATGCTGCGCAGGCGCGTGACGAGCTCGCGCTGCTGCTCGTCCCAGACCCGGTCGGCGAGGCGCGAGATCGATTTCAGCACGTCCACCGCTGGAAACCGGCCCTGCTCGGCGATCGCCCTGTCGAGAACGATATGGCCGTCGAGCGTGCCCCGGATGGCGTCGGCGATCGGATCATTGTGATCGTCGCCGTCGACCAGAACGGAGAAAATGCCGGTGATCGTCCCGGAGCCATCGAGGCCGGGGCCGGCGCGCTCGAGAAGCCGCGGCAACTCGGAAAAGACGCTGGGCGGATAGCCGCGCGCGACCGGTGGTTCGCCGGCCGCGAGCGCCACGTCGCGGGCGGCATGGGCGAGGCGGGTTACGCTATCGACGATGAGCAGGACGTTTTCGCCACGGTCACGAAAATACTCGGCGACCGATGTCGCTGTGCGTGGCGCGAGCCGCCGCATCATCGGGCTCTCGTCTCCCGTCGCGACCACAGTGACGAGCTTTTGCAAGTCGCCGCCCATCGTCTCTTCGAGAAATTCGCGCACTTCGCGGCCGCGCTCGCCGACGAGAGCGACGACCACGGTGTCGAAGCCTTGCGCGCGCGCCAGCATACCCATCAGCGTCGACTTGCCGACGCCGGAGCCGGCGAAGATGCCGATGCGCTGCCCTTTGACCAGCGGGGTAAAGATATCAATCGCATGCACCCCGGTTGGCACCGAGCCGCCGACACGGCCGCGTCGCAGCGCCGGTGGCGGCGCGGCATCGGCCAGGCGATCCTCGTCGCCGGCGGCCAGCGGCCCCGCCCCGTCGCAGGGCATGCCGAACGCGTTCACGACCCGCCCCTTCCAGCGCTCCGACGGCGCGACCGTCAGCGGACCGATCCGCCTTGCGGGCGCCTTGACTCCACGGTTGAAGCGGCTGCCGAAGGGCTTGATGGTCAGGCTGTCCGCCTCGATGCGGACTACCTCGCCGATTTCCTCGCCGTTCGGGCCGGGACAGGCGACGCAGTCGCCGAGTCGCACGAAGGGCGACAGACCCGCCACCTTGAAGGCCTGGGGCGACACGTCGACGATGTGTCCCGAGATCGCGAGGCGCTCCTCCTCGAGTGGCGGGATCTTGTAGCTGCTTTCCGCGAATGCCGTCACGACATGTTACCGAGATTCTTGACCGCATCGTCGAGCGTGCGCTCGGAGGTCTGGACGAGATTGGAGGCACTTTCGAAAGCGCGCTGCAGGGCGATGAGGCGACTGATCTCCAGGACCGGATTGACGTTGGAGCCTTCGACGAAGCCCTGCATGACGCCGACATCGCCGAAGTCGACAAGGGGAACCGCGGCCTGGTCAGGGATGACGCCGGAGTTCTCGAACCGCGTCAGGTTGGCGTTCCGCGGCATGGCGAACAGCCCGACCGCGCCGATCTGGCCGCCGTTCTGCGTGATCATGCCATCGCGCGCGATCGCGATCGGTCCGGCGTTCGGATCGACCTGTAACGGTGCGGCACCAACGTCGAGGATCGGGTAGCCGTTGAGTGTTTCGACCGTCCCTTCGGCGCTGATCCGCATTCGTCCGTCGCGCGTATAGACCGGGCCGTTGGGGCCCTGGATGGCGAAGAACGCATCGCCGGAGACCGCCATGTCGAGCGTATTGCCGGTTTGGGTCATTTCCCCTGCACGGGTCGACAGATACGTCGTGCCCTCGGAGGCGAAGGCGACAGGGTCCGGTCCGGCCCGGGAGATCAGCGCCTCGAACTTGATTTCTTCGGCCCGAAAGCCGGCGGTGCGGGCATTGGCGACATTGTGCGCGATCGTGTCCAGCCGCTTCTCGAGGGCGAGTTGCGCGGACAGGGCTACGGGAAGTGCGGTCTGCAAGGTCAGAAGCCTCCGCTGCGGTACGACTGGAGTGTGAGCAGCAGGTTGCCGTCGATGCCGGCGCTCGGCGATCCGAATAGCGCAAGGGCAGGATTGGTCGCTTGTGCCGAGGTTTCTGTCGTGTCGTAGATCGCGGTGAAGCGCGTCAGCAGCTTCTGCAGTTTCTCGGGATCCTTCAAATCCTCGATGTCCAGCCGCTGTTCATAGATCGCCGCCTGTTTGTCGATATCGAGCGCGCCGATCTCGGGGGGAATGCCGAAGGCGACCTGGACGACCTTCATCAAAGCGCTGTCGGCGAGGATGGAAAACGTCGTGGTGATCGTCGGGGCGGCGCGTTCGAAATACAGAGCGAGCCGCGCGCCTTCGCTCTGGGTTCCGGTGTCTTCCTCAAGCGTCTGGCGAACATATTTGTCGACGACGCCCTGCTGGGCTCGGTCGAAGGCCATGGCGGTCTTGTCGTAGCGCGCGAAATTGAAGGTTTCGGCGAAGTCCTTGTAGCGATTGTCGGTCAGCTTGTTGGCAAAGCTCTCCTTGTCGTCGATGCCTTCGACCAGGACCTTTCGCATGAACGCCTTGGCGTAGGTCATGTCTTCGAGCCCAAAGGCCTTCATGGCATAATTGTAGACGCGATCGTTGGAGAGGAAGTCCTCGACCGTCTTGATCGAGGAGATGGCCTCCAGATAGCGTTCGGTAGCGCGTTCGACCGTCGGTTGCTTCGCCGTGCGATCGAGAGCGGCCGGAAGGTCGCGACGTATGAGTTCGAAACTGGTCGTTGCGCCCAGCATGGTCGCGTCCTCCGGTAAACTTATTTCAAGTGGTTCGAAAATCGGGCAGCTTGCTTGCGCCAGCCTGTTCGGCAGAACCGAACGGGTTTTCGCGACCGCGCAGACCCTTCGGCAAGGCTCGCACAAGCGGGCCTACCTACCGGTGACACTCGAAAATTAAGAAATCGGGGGCCCGCATGGGTATTCTGCTTGGGCTGGTCGTGACGTTTGGAGCCCTGTTCGGTGGCTTCGTCGCGATGGGCGGAAAATTGATGGTTCTCGTCCAGCCATTCGAATACGTCATCATTCTGGGCTCATCGATCGGGACCTTCCTCGTCGCCAATCCGACCAAGGTCGTGAAGGATACCGGCAAGGCGGTCATGGAGGCTTTCAAGAACAAGGTTCCGAAGCCGAATGACTATTTGAACGTCCTCGGGCTCTTGCATCAGCTGATGCGCGAGATGCGCTCGAAATCGCGCAGCGAGGTCGAGGCGCACATTGACGATCCGAAGGAATCGACGATTTTCCAAGCCTATCCGGATGTCCTGAAAGACGATCCCATGACCAGCTTCATTTGCGACTATTGCCGGCTGATCATCATCGGCAATGCCCGGCCGCACGAGATCGAATCGTTGATGGAGGAGGAAATCCAGACCATCACCTACGATGAGATGAAGCCCAAGCACGCGCTGCAGGACATGGCGGACGGACTACCCGCGCTCGGGATCGTCGCCGCTGTCTTGGGCGTGATCAAGGCCATGGGCGCTCTGGACCAGTCCCCTGAAATTCTCGGCGGCCTGATTGGCGCGGCATTGGTCGGAACCTTTGCCGGCATCTTCTTTTCCTACGGTGTGGTCGGCCCGATCGCCAACAAGGTAAAAGGGGTGCGCGACAAGAAGTGTCGGATGTTCACCATCGTGAAATCGACGCTTATCGCCTATATGAACGGAGCGATGCCGCAGGTAGCCCTCGAATATGGACGCAAAACGATCTCTTCATATGACCGTCCGACCATCGACCAGGTCGAAAATGAAACCATCGGCGGCGGATCGGCGGCGTAGTCCATGAGTGAGCCCCGTTTATTATCCGATGCTGAAGACGTAGGGGACCGGCTTCGCGCTGCCGCCGAGTTCGAACCGGGACAACTGCCGCGTCTCAGGCACTTGGCCGAGGCATGGGCAACCGCGGCCACCGCTCGGATGACGGCGCTCGCGGGTACTTCTTTCGATTTCACCTTGCACGATATCGAAGCAGACTTCGCACCTGACTTGGATGCCGATACCGCAAGCAATTCGCTCTATGCGGTATTGAGCTCCTCGCGCTTTCGGCACCCCGGCTACGTCACTCTCAACAATTCCGGTGTCGAAGCCCTGATCGCCGCCCTCTTCGCGGCAGAGCCTTCGACCTCGGATGATCAGCCCCGAAAACCGACTGACCTCGACCGCGGCGTTGTCAAACTGGCCTTAACGACGATTGCGGAAGCTGCCGACCCGGTCTTCAATGATATTGCCGAATTCCGCCTTTCGGCGAGCAATCTGATCGATCCGTCCGAACTTGCCGAGCAGCTTGGCGACCCCGGCGACCGGTTTGTCCTGTTCCGGTTCGAGTTGCGCGTTGGCACTCTTACGACGACCATCACCTTTGGGCTGCCGAGCAGCTTCTTCGCTCCACACCGACGCTTCCTCCGCGAACTGCCTGACGTCGTCAAACTCGATCGCGACGAAAATTGGTCCGCAGGCATCAAGGCCAGCTTCGCCCAAAGCGATCTTCGTCTGGACGCGGTTCTCGCTAAGAAGAAGATTCCGCTGAGAAGGATTGCGGGATTCAAAGTGGGAGAAACGATCGAATTGGAAATCAACGCCGCCAGCCTAATCGCTGTGGAATGTGAGGGTAGGGCCCTCTTGCGCGCCCGGATGGGGCGTTCAGGGGTAGACTACGTCCTGCGGATAGAAGAGCGGGTGGACCCTGCCGAGGAGTTTATCGATGACATCCTTTCTGACTGACATCGTGCTAATGGTGGCGCTCGTCGTCACCGCACTTAGAAGCGGCCGCATGTATCAGGAGCTCCGAGCATTGCGGGCATCGGAAAGCGGCCTCGGCGCCGCGCTGACAGAAGCCAATCACGCTATCACGAGAGCCGCGGATGCCGTCGTCGTGCTGAAACATGAGGGTGTCCAGACACTGCGCTCGCTGGAGGCGCAAGTTGTCGAAGCGAAAGAGACGATCCACCGCCTCGAATTGCTGATTTCAAGGGCAGACCATAACAGGGCCCGGTGTGAATCTTGTCATGATCGTGCAGTCTCGGCGGCCTCGGATGCAGAAGGTCTTGAAACGACGATACACAGGCTTCACGCCAGTCTGGCCCGCTAACCCGTTGATGGGTTGGGCTAGGCGAATTCGCGCCGCATGAAGCGGCCCGTCAAAGCGTAAGATGGATCGCACCATGACTGAAGACAACGATACTGCAACCGAGAATGAAGACTCAGCAGTAGGGCCGACGGGCCAGGATGATCGGCTCGATCTTGATCTTGTCATGGACGTACCGGTGACGATGCATGTCGTTCTCGGTTCAACAACGATGACCGTCGCCGACATCCTTAATCTTGGCCGTGGCGCAATCGTTAAACTCGATACGAAAGTCGGCGATCCGGTTGATGTGATCGTGAACGGTCGCGTTGTAGCTCGCGGTGAGATTGTCGTACTCGACAACGAGGACCAGCGTTTCGGAGTGACCTTGACCGAAGTTGCGAAGCCAGGTGCTCGCCTTCCGTCGAAAAAACCGCGGGCCGCTTGATCCACGATGTCGATGGTTGCCACCTATCAGGACGAAAACTCGGAGCTGCCAGCGAGTAGCCGCGCTCGTGCGGCTATCGTGTTGATTGCCTTGGGCAGCGCTGGGGCCTCCCGGGTTTTGAAGCACTTCACGACCGACGAGATCAAACTGTTAAAGGAAAGTGCGGCTGGTCTGGCTTCGATTACACCGGACCAAATCGACGAATTGGTCGATCACTTCCAAGAGGCCTTCAAGAAATCGCCGGGTTTAAATGGTCCGGGCGAGCAAATGACAGAACTTCTCCAGAACGCGCTGTCGGCGGAGGAGTTCGAGTCCATCTTCTCGGTCGACGACTTCGACGGTTCGGGGAAAGAACCCGATCGCGAGACGCGTAGTGTTTGGGACGCAGTGGCGAATCTGCAGCACGAGATGCTGGCGCCGAAACTGGCGAGGGAACACCCTCATGTTGTCGCCGTCCTGTTGTCGAAGATCAGGGCAGAGACCGCGGCGATGATCGCCCAAGAATTCGAGCCGGCGTTCCGCAATGAGGTAATGCGGCGGGTTTTGTCTCTGAAGTCGCTTTCTCGGCCCGTACAACGGCTGCTGGAGAACCACCTTCGTCATTCCTATCTTGCCACCTCCGATCGTCCTGACCAAGCCAGCAGTCACACGGTTCTTGCCGATATCGTCAACCGAATGAGCAAGGGTCATGCCGATGAGTTGCTCGAAATGTTGGTCGTGAAGCAGCCGAAGGATGCTGAAAAGCTTCGGAACCTTCTGTTTAGCTTCGAAGACGTCGTTACCTTGTCCAAGCGGGATCGCATGGTTCTCCTGGACGCGACGGGAACAGAGGTTGTCATCCTGGCCCTTGGCGGTGTCGACGAAGAAACCAAAGAGGCCATTCTCTCGTGCATGAGTTCGCGTTCTCGTCGAATGGTAGAGGCCGAACTTTCTCGGAGTGACGAGCCTCCTCCCGCCGAGGTTGACAAAGCCCGTCGGCAGATCGCGGCCACTGGACTTACTCTATGGGGGGAAGGCAAGCTCAATCTGCATGCCGAGGACGAGGAATGACAGCCGGCGCGGTGCAGGCGGGGACGGTAGGAATTCTGCGACATGGGGGAAGCGCCGCCAAGTCTTCACTGAACGTCAATGGGTTCGAGGGTATAATCCACCGTGTCGGATAGCGAGGACAAATCCTCCAAAACGGAAGAACCGACCGAGAAGAAGATCAACGATGCGATCGAGAAGGGTAACCTTCCGGTTTCGCGCGAGGCGCCGATTCTGGCGTCGCTTCTCGCTGCAATGGCCTTTATCGCGTTTCAGATCCGCGACGGTGCGGGCCATTTGCTTCTCGTGCTCAAGACGACGTTCGAAAACCCCCTGCAATGGGATCTGAATACGAGTGCCGATGCCCTACACGTCCTCCATATGCTGGCTCTTGAAGGCGCCCGGTTCGTTCTGCCCGCGGCCGTCTTCTTCGTCATCGGAGGCGTCGTCTCGTCGGTTCTCCAAAACGCGCCGCAGATCAATTTCGAACGAATTCGGCCAAAGGCGTCGCATATTTCGCTGTCGGCCGGGTTCAAGCGGATTTTTGGTCTGCGTGGGCTGACGGAGTTCGGCAAGTCTGTGTTCAAGTTTCTCACCATAGGCGTCGTCGTCGGCACGCTCCTCATGTCGGGTTTCCCGACGATGATGCGCACCATGTTCGCAGATCCGGTGCTGGTGCCCGAACTGATTCTCGAACTGGCAATGAAGCTTCTCTCCGGCGTCTCGATCGCGACGATCGTGCTCGTCGCAGCCGATCTCGCCATGAGCCGCATCCACTGGCGGCGCGACCTCAAGATGTCGAAGCAGGAGATCAAGGACGAAAACAAACAGGCCGAGGGCGATCCGATGGTCAAGGGCCGGCAGCGCCAGATCGCCCGCGACCGGGTGCGCCGGCGCATGATGACCGACGTGCCCTTCGCGACGCTCGTGATCGCCAACCCCACCCATTACGCGATCGCGCTGCGATATGTTCGCGAAGACGGCGGCGCGCCGATGGTAGTTGCCAAGGGCACCGATCTGGTCGCCCTGAAGATCCGGGAAATCGCCGAGGCCAACGACGTGCCGGTGATAGAAGACAAGCTATTGGCAAGGTCTATGTATGATCATGTCGAAATCGATCAGATGATTCCGCCGCAATTCTTCAAGGCAATTGCCGAACTCATCTATTTCCTCCACTCCCGGACGGGTTCGAAGGTCGGAGTCGCTACCGCATAGTCATGCTCGATATCCGCAAACACAACACCTTGTCTCGCGAGCGGGCGCTTGCCGATGGCATCAAGGAAGTCGTCGCCGAACTTCGTCTCGTGGACGTGGTCGACTACATCGCCTTCCTCCGTCTCGAACGCTATGGCAATATTGCGGATATCGTCACCTCCTCGGCGGAGTTGTATCTCAAGCTTGGTGTGCTGCGCTTTGCCAATTCCGGCGACGTGCGTCTGAACTGGGGCGGCGTGCCGATTGTCTCGCTCGCCCTCGAGTTCAAACATGCCGGCGTCACCGCCCATTTCCAGCTTGAGCTGGGCGCCTCTGCGGCGGCGGTGGATATCACCTACATCGCGTTCGACGATGCCGGTGAGATGGCTGACGGCGGCACCGAGGAACTGCGTCGGGCGATCCTCGCCGCACATTTGCAAGAGCCCATCTCCCCACCCGACGCCTGACATCGCTGCTCGTCGGCCGCCGCGGCCGTGTCTGACGATGTCTTGCGCTCATCGGACGCAAGCGCTCCGCAACGGTGATGCCTTGGCCCCCTGAGCCTTTCTACGCCGTCGCGTCCGTTCCTTCTCAACCGGTTATCACCGTGAGGGCAAGCTTCGGACAAGCGCTTCCTCCTAGACCATGAGTCTCAAGAGCATTGGCGCGAGATGTCATGGAACAGGTCTATCTTTTTGGAATCGCTTCGCAGCGCACCTCGTGGTTGGCCACGCGCCAGACGGTGGTGGCCGAAAACGTCGCCAATGCGAATACGCCTGGTTACAAAGCCAAAGACCTGGCGTCCTTCAGCGAGGTTCTGGCTTCGACACGTCTCGATCTCGCGAGCTCCAGCAACATGCATATGGCCTCGCTCGGCGGTACCAGCGACAGTCAGGATGTCGTCACTGAAACGCCTTGGGATGTCACCCATTCCGGCAATTCCGTGAGCCTTGAGCAGGAGATGCTCAAGGCCGGTGAGATTTCTCGGGCGTATTCTCTCGATACGTCGGTCGTGAAGGCGTTTCACCGCCTGCTCGTCATGTCCGTGAAGGGATAACTCCGATGTCCGATCCGCTTCTTGCCCCGCTCAGGATCGCCGCTAGTGGCCTTCAGGCACAGTCCACGCGCATGCGGGTGGTTTCCGAGAACATCGCCAATGCCCAGACCACGGGGACGACAGCCGGTAGCGATCCGTATCAGCGCAAGACGGTCACCTTCCAGGGTGAGCTCGATCGTGTCACCGGTGCCGAAATGGTCCGGGTCGGCGGAATCGGGACTGACGAAACCCCCTTCGTCCTCGAGCATGACCCGGGCAACCCGGCGGCCAACGCCGAGGGCTACGTGAAAATGCCGAATGTACGGATGCTCGTCGAAATGGCGGACATGCGCGAGGCGAACCGCTCCTACGAAGCCAACATCCAGGTGGTGAAGCAGGCGCGCGAAATCATCAACATGACCATCGACCTTCTGAGGAGCTGACCATGATCCCATCCATCGGAGCAACCTTTCCGAGCATCGGCACCAGCGCGGTCGGCAATACATTCACCCCAACGGGACCTGCTCAGGCAGCCGCTGGGGCCGACTTCGGCACGGTTCTGTCTCAGATCGCGAGCGAAGCCGTCAACACGGTCAAGACCGCCGAGGCAACGTCGATCAAGGGGATCAACGGCAATGCGACGACGCAGTCCGTTGTCGAATCCGTCATGGCCGCCGAACGGACGCTCCAGACGGCTGTTTCCATCCGCGACAAGGCCGTCAGCGCCTATCTCGAACTGTCCCGCATGGCGATCTGAGGCGATCCGGCCCTGTCATTCGCCTCGCGAATACTGCTTTTCCGGCGCTCCAGGAACATTGGAATGCCGGTCCATCATCCTGAAGGAGCCACCCGATGCGAGCCCTTGCAATCGCCGCCACCGGCATGAACGCCCAGCAGACCAACGTTGAGGTCATCGCCAATAACATCGCGAACATCAACACGACCGGATTCAAGCGCGCGCGCGCCGAGTTCACCGATCTGCTCTACCAGGTGGAACGGATGCAGGGCGTTCCCGCGCGGGGCGGGCAGGGTGTGGTGCCGGAAGGCGCCCAGCTGGGCCTCGGCGTGCGTCTCGCGGCAATCCGCAACATCAATCTCCAGGGCACGCTCAATCAGACTGGTAACAAGCTCGATCTCGCCCTGAACGGGGCCGGCTGGTTCCAATTGGAAGGGCCTGGCGGCGAGATTCTCTATACCCGCGACGGCGCCTTCAACACCAATGGTGAGGGGCAACTCGTCACGCTCGACGGTTATCGCGTCGAACCGGCCATCACGGTCCCGCAGAACGCCACCGAAATCACCGTCAACGAGAGCGGACAGGTTTTCGCTCAGGTGGACGGTCAGGCCGATGCGCAAGAGATAGGCCAGTTGACGATCGCGACTTTTGCCAATGACGCGGGATTGGCTGCACAGGGCGGCAACCTGTTCAAGGAAACCCTCGCTTCGGGCGGCCCGACCGCGGGCGTTCCGGGGGATCCGGGCATGGCGGTGGTTCATCAGGGCTATCTGGAGGATTCCAACGTCGATCCCGTGAAGGAAATATCGCAGCTCATTTCCGCTCAGCGGGCTTACGAAATGAATTCGAAGGTAATTTCGGCGGCCGACGAGATGGCAAGCGTCGTCACCAAGGGACTCCGTTAGTCCATGAGCTTCATGGCAACCACCCCTCGAGCCCTGTCATCCGGCCTTTTGGTGGCCACGGGTTTCGCCGCGTTTGCGGCACTGCTTGTTCCAATCCAGGGATTTGCGGCCGAGCTCGACCTTCCGGTTCCTGCGGCCGTCGTCTATCCGGGTCAAAGCGTTGTGGACCGGGGCATTTCCTACAAGGCCTATATCGTCAAGGACGAGAAGATCACGCTCTACGTCATCGAAGACGACATGCTGGCGGGGCAGGTGGCACGGCGCACTCTTCTGCCGGGCAAGCCGATCCTTCTGTCGGATCTCAAAACCCCGGACCTGGTGCGGGCCGGCGCGGCCGTGACGATGGTCTTCCGCGAAGGCGGGCTGATCATCACCGGCCTCGGCACGGCGCTGCGCTCGGCCGCCGAAGGCGAGATCGTGCGCGTGCGCAACGCCGACAGCGGTCTCGTCGTCTCCGGTATCGTCGAAGCCGACGGCAGCGTTCGGATCCACGGATGATCGTTCGGCTGCTCCTCGGGGTCCTCCTCATCGCCGCGAGCCTTCAGGGCACGTCGGCCGCCGACTATAGCGGCGCCGGCGGTCAGGCTGTGGCAAAGCTCCAGCATGTCCGTGGCAACCCGGCCGATGCGGCCGGCACCGTCCGCATCAAGGACATCGTCAATATTCGCGGCGTGCGGGCCAACCAACTCGTCGGTTACGGTCTCGTGATCGGTCTTCAAGGGACCGGCGATTCCATGCGCAACGCGCCATTCACCGAGCAGTCGATGCAGTCGATGCTCGATCGGATGGGTGTCAACATCCGGTCCCAGTCCTCGCGCAGCAAGAATGTCGCGGCGGTTACCGTGACCGCAGAACTGCCGGCCTTTATCGGCACCGGCTCGCGCATCGATGTCACCGTGTCCTCGCTCGGCGACGCCTCGTCGCTGATGGGGGGTACGCTGGTGATGACGCCGCTGTATGGCGCTGATGGTGAGATCTACGCGGTCGCACAAGGCCCGCTTGCGGTGAGCGGTTTTTCCACCCAGGGCGACAGCGAACGCCTGACCCAGGGCGTACCAACCACTGGCCGGGTCGCGAACGGCGCGCTTGTCGAACGGGAGGTGCCTGGTGCCTTCAACGATGACGGCCGATTGGCGATCGAGCTTTTCAATCCGGATTTCAAGACCGCGATCCGCGTCGTCGACATCGTCAACAACTATTCCGTCAATCGCTGGGGCGCGGCCGTCGCGCAGGAAGAGGACTTCCGTACGATCCATCTCAAGCGGCCCGCGAAGGTGTCGAGCACCCGTTTCATCGCCGAGATCGGTGATCTCAGGATCGAGCCCGACCAGGTGGCGCGGGTCGTTATCGATGAGCGGACCGGCACGGTCGTCATTGGCAGGGATGTGCAGATCTCCACCGTCGCCCTGACCCATGGCAATCTGACCGTCCGGGTCAGCGAACTGCCGGCCGTCTCGCAGCCTGAGCCCTTCTCGAAGGGGCAGACCGTGGTGACCTCCGAAACCATCGTCGACGCCCAGCAGAGTGGCGGGTCCTTCGCCTTCGTCGGCGGCGCCGATCTGGAATCCGTGGTTCGCGGCCTCAACGGTATGGGGCTGAAGCCGACGGGGATCATCGCGATCCTGCAGGGGATCAAGACGGCTGGTGCCTTACAGGCCGAACTCGTGGTGCAATGATGATTCAGACTTTCACGCGAACGGGATGGCGCGCTGCCTGGCTCGTCGTTTTCGCCCCTGCTCTGGCGCCGATCGGCTTCGCGCATGCGGCTGGAGCGCCCGAAATCCCACCTCAGGAAGTCCGAATCATCGGCGAGAGCGGTGACGTCGCCAAACGCAAAAAGCCCGCCAGTGAGGTCGAGAAGTACTGTCTCAATATCGCTGACAAGGCCCAGGACGCTCGCTACGCTTTGGAGCAGAAGCAATTGACCGAACTCGAAACCGAGATCGGCAAGCAGATCGACGCCCTCGAAGCCAAGCGGAAGGATTATCAGGAATGGCTGGCGGAGCGAAACCGCTTCCTCGACGGCGCATCCACGATCATCGTCGACATCTATGCCAAGATGAAGGCTGACGCTGCCGCCGCGCAACTCGCTCAGATCGACCGCGATTCCGCTGCCTCGTTGATCGCCCGGCTGAAATCGCGTCAGGCCAGCGACATTCTCAGCGCGATGCCGCCAGCCACCGCCGCCGAAATCACCAACTTGATCGTTCAAAAGACCTCCGCCGGTGGTTCGATGGACGAGAAACAGGTCGCGGAGAGCAAATCGTGAGAGCTTTGGCCGTTATTGCGCTCGCCGCCCTGGCCGGCTGCTCGACGACGCGCGAGGACGCGTTTCGCGAGCCGGCCCTGTCGCCGGTTGGCGCCGGGCTCTATGAGAATCCGCCGATCGTCGCCCAGCCGGCCGCGTTCCCGGCCGCCGGACCGCGCACACCGCATTCGTTGTGGAGCGACGAGCGTGCCGACTTCTACCAGGATCCGCGCGCCCTCGGCGTTGGCGATATCGTCACGGTGAAAATCCAGATCCGCGACCAGGCATCGCTCGACAACAATTCCGAGCGTTCGCGCAAGTCCGGCATCGACTCCGGGCTCGATCTGGCTGGAACTTTCGGCCAATACACACTGCCGACCGTTGGGGCGACATTGGGCGCCAACGGCAAGTCCGACATGGCCGGCAAGGGCAGGATCAAGCGGTCCGAGGACATCGATTTGTCGGTCGCGGCCGTGGTCGGCCAGAAGCTGCCGAACGGCAATTTGTTCATCAGTGGCCAACAGGAAATGCGGGTCAATTTCGAGGTCAGGGTGCTGTCGATCGCCGGCATCATCCGGCCCCGCGACATCCTGGCGAACAACACCATCGCATATGACAAGATCGCCGAGGCGCGGATTTCCTATGGCGGCCGCGGCCGCATTACCGAGGTTCAACAGCCCGGTTGGGGCCAGCAGATCTACGATATCGTCGCGCCTTACTGAGGCCTGCCGCCTTTCCGGAAAAGCCGCGGATCGGCCCGGGCAACCGGCGACTGTACCCCCGCAAGTCTCGCGACAGCCAGACCCGATATCGCTCGGTCGTCGGCAAAGGCATCGCCATGAGGGCGCTGCCGCCGACGCGTGAGTGGAGAGGGGTCGTCGCATGGTCGAGATCGGCACTTCCGGCAAAAACAAGACAGCGCCATGAAGGGTGACGGACTGATTCCGACCGTCGTGGTGGTGGTGATTCTGACTCTCGTCGCGGGCGGCGGCGGAGCGTTCCTCGGCAGTATGCTCGGCAAGTCCGGGGCATCGCCGGAGCAGAAAACTGAGCCTGCCACGCCGCCGGTCGAAACGGCAAACGAGGTCGACAGGGGCGATAGCGACCTGGCTACGGCGGAGCATGACGAGACGCCGCTCCGCCTGATTCCGCTAAAGCCGATCCTCACCAACATCTACGCGCCCCCGCGCACCTGGCTTCGCATCGAGGCTTCGCTGGTCCTGAAAGACGATGGCAGCGTCAACGCCGATGTCCTCGCCGCGGAGATCGAATCGGATACGCTGGCATTCCTGCGTTCGGTCCAGCTTGCCCAGATCGAGGGTACGCGCGGACTGCTTCATCTGCGCGAAGACCTGCGCGAACGGGCCCGCCTGCGCTCACCGGCGGTCATCGACTATCTCATCCAGACCATGGTCGCCGAATGAGACCGCTGCTCTTTCTTCTCGCCATTCTCTTCGCCACGCCGGCCTTTGCGCAAACCCCCGATCTATCCGGGCTGGCAGCTCTGATCCCTGCCGGGGATTCGAGCGCGTCGGGCCGCATCGTGCAATTGTTCGGCATCGTCACGATTCTGTCGGTCGCGCCGGGGCTTCTGGTGATGGTCACCTCCTTCACGCGTATCGTCATCGCGCTGTCGATCCTTCGCGCCGGAATTGGCTTGCAGACGACGCCGGCAAACCTCATCCTGATATCCCTGTCGCTGTTCATGACCTTTTTCGTCATGGCACCGACCTTCGACCGCGCCTGGAACGACGGTCTGCAACCGTTGTTGAACAACTCGATCAGCGAGGAGGACGCGTTCTATCGGATCACGGATCCGTTCAAGGACTTCATGCTGACCCAGGTGCGACCCGCGGATTTGGCGCTATTCGGAGACATTGCCGACGCGACCAGCCGCACGCGGGTCGAGCCGGCCGAGCAGGGGGCCGCCGACGAGCGCGACGTCGCATTGCGGGTTCTGATTCCGGCCTTCATGATCTCCGAGCTGCGACGCGGCTTCGAGATCGGCTTTCTCATCGTGCTGCCGTTCCTGGTGATCGACATGATCGTCGCGACGCTGACCATGTCGATGGGCATGATGATGCTGCCGCCCACGATCATCTCGCTGCCCTTCAAGATCCTGTTCTTCATCCTCATCGACGGTTGGAACATGCTTGTCGGATCGTTGGTTCGCTCGTTTTTTTAAACGCGCCGAACACACCCGGTCGGGACACATTTTCACAATTGGTTAACGTTAAGAACCTAGGTTAACCCGCGACGGTACCGAACATGATGACGCGGACCTTGATTTAGCAAAAAGCCCATGAAGGGCGACTGCGCCATTAAGGGTAATAGAATGACGAGTATCAACACCAACGTCGCCGCGATGACGGCTCTGCAGACGCTGCAGCAGACGAACATGGCTATGGACAATACCCAGAACCGGATCTCGACTGGACTTCGTGTCGCGGAGGCGAAGGACAACGCGGCGTATTGGTCGATTGCCACCGGCATGCGTTCGGACAACCAGGCCATGTCGGCGGTATCCGACTCGCTCGGCATCGGCGCGGCCACGGTCGACACCGCCTATACCGGCCTGGCCGCCGCTAAAGACGTGCTCAACGAAATCAAGGCCAAGCTGACGACCGCGACCAGTGATGGCGTCGATAGGTCCAAGGTGCAGTCGGAAATCACCGCGCTGCAGGAACAGCTGAAGACGATTTCCGATTCGGCGTCCTTCTCCGGTCAGAATTGGCTCAGCAACACGGCCGCGACCACGCAGAAGGAGATCGTTTCGTCGCTGTCGCGCGATGCCAGTGGCAAGCTCGCCGTCGGGTCGATCAAGGTCGACATCGTCAGTATCCGCCTCTTCGCCGCCAATGCCGGCATTCTCGACAAGACCATCGATATCGACCAGTTCGAGGCCGCGACCGGCACGTCGACGGTCGAGACCACCGCAGTCGATTTCGCCAACACCGACGACAAGATATCGTTCAGCATCTCGCAGAACGGCGCCGCTGGCCGCACGGTGGAAATTACCCAGGCAACCCTGACCGCCGCGGGTCTGGCCGGTACGTCCATCAAGTCCGACGGCGATCTCAAGGCAGTTTATGCGCAGGCGCTGCAGGACGCCGGCATTCAGGGTATCGATGTGTCGATTACCGCGGGCGCCTTGAGCTTCAAGTCGCTCGAGAGCTTTACGGTCAGCGCTGCGACATCCTCCGGGGCGAGTGGCCTCGCGGTCGCTGACCTCGGTCTTGCGGCGACGGACACCGCTGCCGCTGCCACCGGCACCTTCTCGACGGCCGTCAAAGACATCGACATCTCGGTGGCTGGCGTCACGTCGGGACAGGTACAGGCCTATATCCGGGTGGTCGACGAAGCGCTGTCGCAGGTTACCACCGCGGCATCCAGCCTCGGCGCCGTCCAGAACCGGGTGGAGATGCAGACGAACTTCGTCTCCAAGCTTATGGACACCATCGACAAGGGCGTCGGTGCTCTTGTCGATGCCGACATGACCGAGGAGTCGACCCGCCTCAAGGCGCTGCAGACCCAACAGCAGCTCGGTGTCCAGGCGCTGTCGATCGCCAACACCTCTACCCAGGCAATTCTGCAGCTGTTCCAAGGCTAACCCACCCCCAACAGCCATATCACTGCATGAAAGGGCCGCTCCGCAAGGGGCGGCCTTTTTCGTTGTTGGGCATGGTTCGATCCCTCCGTCGCCCTGGGTTCGCATATGCCGGATGCTACGCGCGTCGATGTTACTTTCCATTAACCATACTTGGTTGCGGTTGGTTAACCATAAGTCGAAGGAGTTTAGATCGAAGCGGAAGAGGTCGCGTTGCTTTAAGGAGCTGGAAGGAAATCGCCCGTTATATCGGAGGCATAGCGAAGTGGTCGGACGGGAAAATCAGACCACAGGCATGATGCCGACTCGCTATCCCGGCCAACCCGGACTGTCTCATCCCAATTTTGTATTCGCGTAACGGGAAGACACCCTACTATGACCAGCATCAACACCAACGCTTCCGCCATGACGGCTCTCCAGAGCCTTCAGATGATCAACTCCTCGCTCGACCAGACCCAGGCCCGCATCTCCACCGGCTATCGCGTCGGTGAGGCAAAGGACAACGCGGCTTACTGGTCGATCGCCACCACCATGCGTTCGGACAACCAGGCCATGTCGGCGGTCTCCGACTCGCTCGGCATCGGCGCGGCCACGGTCGACACCGCCTATACCGGTCTCACCGCCGCCAAGGATGTGCTCAACGAGATCAAGGCCAAGCTGACCACGGCAACCGGCGAAGGCGTCGACAAGGCCAAGGTTCAGTCGGAAATCACCGCGCTGCAGGAGCAGCTGAAGACGATCTCCGATTCGGCGTCGTTCTCCGGTCAGAATTGGCTCAGCAACACTGCCGCTGGCACGCAGAAGGAAATCGTTTCCTCGCTGTCGCGTGACTCTTCCGGGATGCTTTCGGTTGGTTCGATCAAGGTCGATATTGCCAACATCCGGCTCTTCTCCGCCAATGCCGGCATTCTCGACAAGACCATCGATATCGATCAATTCGCCGCGGCAACCGGCACCTCGACGGTTGAGACGACGGCAGTCAGCTTCGGTAACGACAACAAGATATCGTTCAGCATCTCGCAGAACGGCGCTGCCGGTCGTGCGGTCGAGATCACTCAGGCGACTTTGACGGCGGCCGGCCTTGCCAGCAGCACGATCAAGTCCGACAGCGACCTGACAGCGGTTTACACGCAGGCTCTGAAGGACGCCGGCATCCAGGGCATCGACGTGACGATCACTGCAGGCGCAGTGAGCTTCAACTCGCTCGAGGACTTCACGGTCAGCGCCGCGACCGCTTCCGGCGCGACTCCGCCCACCGTGGCCTCCCTTGGTCTGGCCGCTGCCGATACAGCTGCCGCCGCAACCGGCTCGTTCTCGACCAGCGTCACCGCCATCGACATTTCGACGGGTGGCGTGACGTCCGGCCAGGTCCAGGCCTACATCCGGGTTGTCGACGAGGCACTGTCGCAGGTCACCACCGCGGCATCCAGCCTCGGCGCCGTGCAGAACCGCATCGAGATGCAGACGAACTTCGTCTCCAAGCTCATGGATACCATTTCCAAGGGCGTCGGTGCGCTCGTTGACGCGGACATGACCGAAGAGTCGACCCGTCTCAAGGCGCTGCAGACGCAGCAGCAGCTCGGTGTTCAGGCGCTGTCGATCGCCAACTCCTCCAGCCAGTCGCTGCTCTCGCTCTTCCGGTAAACCTCCGCCGGAAATAGACAGCAGGACATCTGAACGGGTCCGGCCATCAAGGCCGGGCCCGTTTTCGTTTGTCCGCAGCCCTGCGGCTGCCCGGACGTAACCGCTGCGGAGAGGGCGTTAACCTTTCGTTAACCGTGGTCTCGCGCAAGCTTCGGTCGGCATGGTCCGGCCGATCGCATTTCGTGCCACCGGAAAATCGTAGGGTTACTTCATGGCGCTCGCCATTAACGGACAAACTCAGCAGCTTTTCAGCAGTCTCTCCTCTCTCGGCCCGAGAAAACTATCGGCTCTCGGCCTCGTCGGGTTTCTCGTCATCGCGCTCGTCGGCCTTGGCAGCTACTATTTGTCCCGTCCCGACATGGAGACGCTGTATTCCGGCCTCGATCGGACTGATGTGACCCGGATCGGCGCGGCCCTGACCGAGGCTGGCATTTCCTTCGACGTCAGTGCCAAGGGAGACGCCATTCTGACGCCTTTCTCGCAGACAGCTCCGGCGCGCATGCTGTTGGCCGAGAAGGGATTGCCGCGCTCTGAAAACGCCGGCTACGAACTCTTCGACAATCTCGGGTCGATCGGCCTGACCTCCTTCATGCAGGAAATCACCCGCGTCAGGGCGTTGGAGGGGGAGATCGCCCGCACCATCCAGACCCTGAGAGATGTCCGCGCCGCGCGTGTCCACATTGTCCTGTCGGACGAGGGTTCGTTTCGACGCGAGCAGCGCAAGCCGTCGGCCAGTGTGGTCATCCGTACCGACAGCTCGCAGGATTTCGGCTCCGCTCAGGCGATTCGCTCGCTGGTCGCATCGGCCATTCCCGGCATGACGCCTGGCGAGGTGACGGTGCTCAACGCCGATGGCACACTGCTCGCATCGGGGGACGATGCCGCGTCCGCTGCGCCCGGCAAGCTGCTCGGCATCGAGAGCGTGGTGTCGAAGAGCGTCGAGGAATCGATCCGGCGTACGCTCGCGCCCTATCTTGGCATCGGCAATTTCCAGAGCAGCGTCTCGACAAGCCTCAACACCGACCGCAGGCAGGTGAGCGAGCGGATTTTCGATCCCGAGAGCCGAGTGGAACGCTCGACGCGCAGTATCCGTGAGACGGCGCAGAGCCAGGATTCGACGAACCAGGCCCCCGTGGGGGTCGAGCAGGACGTTCGTGCCGCAGACGAGACGGCGACGGGGACGGGCGAAAAATCGGTGGACGAAAAGGACCGGCGCGAGGAGCTCACGAATTACGAGATTAACGAGAAGACGATCTCCACGACCAGCGACGGCTATGAGATCGAGCGCCTGTCGATCGCCGTTGTCATCAACCGTCAGCGTATCTTGGAAGCGATCGGCGAGAACGCGACGGATGATCAGGTCGATGCGCGCATCGGTGAGATCGAGTCGCTCGTCGCTTCGGCCTCGGGCTTTTCCAGCGAACGCGGCGACCAGCTCAAGGTGACCGCCGTCGATTTCCTCGACACCGGCAGCGCGCTCGAGCCGATCCCCTCACCAGGGTTCGGCGAGATGTTCATGCGGCAGTCCGGTACGCTGATCAATGCGCTGACGATCCTTGCCGTCGCCGTGCTGCTCATCTGGTTCGGCTTGAAACCCGCGATTCGAGCGATCGTCGCGATTCCGCCGGCCAAGGACGAGAACGAGGTCGATCCCTTCGACTCGCCCAATACCGACCTTTTGAACAGCCTGAACTTCGACGTCGGCGCCGCACCAGTTTCCGACGATATAGCTCAGATGGTCGGGATGGACCCGGCCTATCTTGAGGATTTGACCCGCAACCAGGCGACGTCGCCAAAGGCGCGTCTCGAAAAGCTCGTCGATTTCGACGAGGAGCACGCGGCGCAAGTTCTCAAGCAGTGGATACACCAAACACAGGCGGCGTAATACATGCTCCCTCTCGCGCACTACCTCCCGGAATTCGACGCGGACGACGGAATGCCATTCGAGAGTCTGGCGCCCGTGGATCGCCAGAGCAAGCCGACCTTCGAACATCCGATCCTGGTTGCCAGCCGCGATGTCGAGACGGGGACTGCCGTCCCAGTCATTTCATCGCCTATTCCGGAGATCGTCGAGGTCGATGAGGTCGACGAGCTGGTCCTGCCTGAAGCAGGGATGCCCGACCTGACGGGCGAGGCGCATTGGCCGGCGACGGACATGCCGGAGTCGCTGGACTCCGGCGACGGAACCGACGCCTTGCCGGACATGGACGCGGACGTCGACGGCGCCGAAGAGCCCGATGACGGGCGCCTCGCGTTGCAGGCGGAAATGGATGCAGCGATAGAGGCCGCCCGGGCCGAGGAACGCGAGTTGGCCGAAGTGGCCCAATCCGCTGCGATCGAGGCGGCGCGCGCCGAGTGGGCGACGGCCGAAGGCGAGCGGCTTGCGACACTATTTTCAGGTCGGCTCGACCGTATCGAGATGGTCGTGCGGACCACCTTGGCCTCCGTATTGAGACCAATCGCCGTCAATACCCGCCGGCGGCAAAGCGTTCTGGAACTTGCCGATGCCACCCGCATGCTGATCGGAGACGGCAAGGCGTTGTCGGTTCGCGCGACCGGTCCCGCCGATCTCCTCACGGCCCTTGAGGAAGCCTTGGGCGCCGGTAGCGACTTCGTGACGTGGCAGAGCGACGAGACCCTGGTCGACGTTCGGATCGAGTGCGACCAGACCGTCATCGAGTCGCGTCTGCAAGGCTGGCGCGCGGCGCTGGAAGAGGCCCTCGCGTGAGCGATCAGTCCGGGGCGGGGCATCTCGAGCGCCAGGAAATCATTATCGTCCGTCGCCGGGCCCACACCGAGGAGGCGCATCACGGTGGCGTCTGGAAAATCGCCTTCGCCGACTTCATGACGGCGATGATGGCGTTCTTCCTGGTTATGTGGCTGACCAACGCCTCGGACGACGCGACACGCAAGCAGGTCGCGCAGTATTTCAACCCGATCAAGCTGAATGATGCCTCGCCGGCGAGCCGGGGTGTCGAGAGCAAGGACGACGGCGCCTCGCGGGACGCCAACGACCAGGGGCAAAGCCGCGCCGAGACCAATGGCGACCCTAACGGCATGCCGCTGGCGGGCGATCAAACCGGCGGCGAAGAGCAGGCGTTGTTCCGCGATCCTTACGCGGTTTTGGCCGAGATTGCCGCGGAGAGCGTCTCCAGCAATTCCGGCAAACTCGAGGGCAAGCCCGATGGATCGGGCCTGCCCGGGCTCAATGGCGGCGATGCCTATCGCGATCCGTTCGACCCCGCGTCGTGGCAGCTCACGCCCAACACCGTGGAAAGCGGCGGGCAGACCGAAGCGCAGCCACCGGCCGAATTCCAGACTGCGGTTCTGCCGCCAGAAAATTCGGCGGCGGGCGATCTGGCCGAACAGGACATCGCTCCTGTGGAGGACGTGGCCGATGCGGCACCGGACGAACAGGTCACTCCCGGTGAGCCGGCCGATCCGACAGACGGCGCCGATGCGGCGTCCGAGCACGCGACTGCGATCAGGTCGGAGATCGAGGCGGAACTGGCCAAGTCGGGGCAGGCTTTGCCGCCCAATATCGAAGTAACTGCCGGGGAGGGCGGCGTGACGGTCTCCCTCGCCGACGATCTCGCAACCGGCATGTTTCAGATCGGATCGGCCAAGCCGACGCCGGAGGCCGTGGCGATGATGGAGAAGATCGCAGCGGTCCTTGCCCGGCGCGACGGCGACGTCGTCATTCGCGGTCACACCGACGCGCGTCCGTTCCACAGCGCCGAATACGATAATTGGCGCCTATCCACCGCGCGGGCCCATATGGCCTATTACATGCTGACCCGCGGCGGTTTCGACGAAACCCGTATCAAATCGATCGAAGGTGTGGCGGACCGCGATCCGAAATATCCCGACGATCCGGAAGCTGCCGGCAATCGGCGGATCGAGATCCTGCTGATCGAGCCGGTCGCGTGAACTGGCGGTTTGCTCGATGTCTTGGAAGGACGGTTGCGGCGGTCTTGATCGCTGCGGCATCGGCCGCTGTCGCCGAGCCGACGGCGTCGCCGACCGCGGTGGTCCAGCCGGATGCTGAAGCGGCCGCAACGCGGGTCCGTGCAGCGGGCGAGGCGGCCAAGTCGGCGGAAATCGCGGTTGCGGCTCAGGACGAGGAACCCGCCGATCCGGAGGCATCGAAATGGCCGCGCGAACGCGCCCCGATGCCATACGAGATCGTCCGGTCGCTTCAGTTCCTCCAAGATCAAGTGGCGCGTGGCAACGGGCCAGCGATCCGCGTGCAGTCGATGCTGCTGAGGCGTTACGGTCCGACCTTCCTCGGACTGAAACCGGAAACCTGGGAGGATCCGCGCAATCGGCGTGCCGCGGCGCTGTTCGTCCTCAGCGGTGGACCGCCGTCCGTGCTGCGGGGAATCCTGGCACGGGTGACCCTTGCGCCAGAAGATCGCCCGTTGCTTGAAGGGGCGCTGGCCTATGTGGAGAACCGCAGCGCGGATGCCGAGAAAAAACTATCCGTAGTTGATTTGACCCACGTGGAGAGTGGCCTTGCGGCTCAGGTCAATCTGGCAGTTGCCCAATTGCAGCAGGCGGACAAACCGGCAGAAGCGCTGCGGCGTCTTTCCCAGGTCATGTTGGTCGCGCCAGGAACCTTGCTGGAGGAGGCGGCGCTCCGTATGGGCGTTTTGCTCGCCGAGCAGACCGGGGACCCGGAAGCCGCGGACCGCTACGCTCGGCAATATTTCGATCGCTTTTCCGCCTCCGCTTACGCGGGTAATTTTCGCGCTCGCTTCGCCGCAGTGTATGCCGCCCGACCGGCGGGAACGGAGGATGCGGTCATCGCGACGATTGCCGACGCGACAGCGACGATTCCGCGCTTGGAACAACTCGGTATCTATCTGGCTGTCGGACGGCGGGCCCTGGTGGCCGGCAATCTGACGCTGGCGAACAAGGCAGCGGCGAAGGCGCTGACCTATGACGAAGCCGGGGAGGGCGAGCGCCAGCGGGCGCTGCTCTACGAGGTCGCGTCGACATTGACGGAACGCGACTTCGCCGAGGTGAAGGCAACCCTCGAGGCCATAGATCCGGACGCTCTGCACCCCGCAGACCGCGAGCTTCGCAACGCCGCTATGGATGTGCTGAGCGAAATGCGCAAACCTATGGTTGCCGGCATCGTCGGCACTGAGGCTCCGCAGGAGGCCGCGACGCTGTCGCCGATTCTCGCGCGGGGCGCGGCGATCCTCGACGCTGTTCGCGACGATTTGAAAAAGGCTGCACCATGACCGCCCCCATACTCGCCCATACCGAATCACAGTCGCTCAATGCACAACGACCCGCCGGCAGGGGAGCGGGAAGCCAGGCCGGTTCCGGTGAAAGTTTTCAGTCGGCGGTGGACGCCGCGGGGAAAATGGGAGGCCGCGACCCACGGGATGTCGTGAGCAAGGATGGTCAGGATCCGCATGTCGACGCGAATGGGCACGGTGATCCCAGCGAGACGGAAGTTGAAACGGCCCTCGCCAAACTTCTGGGCGAGTTCGATCAGACGAAACGGGCCGGCACCAGCCTTGAAACGCCCCCCTCCGACCAGCAAAAGAGTGAAGACGTCTCGCCGCTCACACTTCTGGTGAACCATGCGCTGGGGACCCGCTCCGACAGCGGCCGGGCCCACGCCCTAGCGAAACCGGACGGGGTTCCGGCAACGGCCCCCGACCGAGCCGCCCACGCCTTGGCGAAACCGGACGGCATTCCGGCCACGGACTTCGACCGGGCCGCCCGCGCACTGCCGAAACCGGACGGCGCGCCGACAACGGCCCTCGATCGGTCGAACCTGATGTTGAAAACCGTCGCGGTCCCCCATCAGGCCGAAGTGGCGGTCAGGCTGCTTGGTGGCAGCGTAGATGGTCGTCCGAATCCTGCTCGGGTTGACCTCGTCTCCATGCGCACCGATTTTCAACCGGCGGATACTGTCGCGCTCGACGGTCAGGTGCGCTCGGTCGGCCCGGCCCTCAGGGCGTCCGGTTTCGGACGTCTTCTGGCGTCCACCGATGCGCCAGTCGAGATGAATCGCACCGACGGAGCCGAGGCGTCCGGCGATGCGGACGGCCAGGAAGATGGCGAGGCGACACGGTTGCGCGGTGTTTCCGAGACGGGATCGGCCGATAGAAACATCCGGGTCTCTGGAAAAGGCGGCAAGGGCCCACCGGATGGCGGGATGGCGACCGCTACCGGGGCCTGGGGTGTCGACAATTCGAACGCCGATACGGCGGTCTTCAATGATCCGGCGGCAGGCGGACGGCCGTCTCGTCAGGTCGCGTCCGCCGTCACCAGCGCCTTGGCCGATCTTCGGCCGGCTCCGGGGACCGCCGGCGATGACGGGCGACTGCATCTGCGAGCTGGAGGTGCCGCGCTGAAGACCATCCAGATTCAGCTGCAGCCGGAGCAACTCGGCAAGCTCGACGTCACCATGCGGTTAGTGAACGGGCAATTGGCGATTCATCTGGTTGCGAGCAAGGCCGAGACGGCACTTCGCTTGAAAGATGACGCCGAGGGCCTGAAGACACTGCTTTCCAAGGCGGGCTTTACGGTCGACGAGGCGGCGATCAGCATCGCGGTTCGTGATCCTGCGACCCAGCGCTCGCCGTCGGCATCGCCATCCGCCAATGCCGGGACTGGCGGTGAAGGACGCGCAGGTGACGGTTCCGCGGAAAACGGGCGGTTCGAACATCGTCAGTCCTCGCGCGAAGGACGAGAAGGCGGACGGGAGTCAGGGTCACCGGCGTCGACGCCGGCTGCATCCCCGATCGCTCGGCGCAATCTCGACCCCTCGACTTACCTCTAGTCCGAAAGATCGGCCCCTCGGCTCGATCCCCGCATGAGGGAATCGGTCGGCCGGGGAGGATATATCAGCAATTTCTCCGATCGGCGGCGATAGGTGGTCGGCCAAGTATTCGATATCGCAGGCTTTTTTCGCGAATGGCGACCATTAAGGTTTTGTTTACGAAAAAAATTCCTGAGTCGGATTCGATACTTAGCCGAAAATCGGGCAGGATGGTTAACGGACTACTAAATTTCAGGATAGGCGCAAGACTCGGGTCAGGTTAGGTCTTTGTTCATAGACATAACGTCGAGGCCGGAGGGAAATATGATCGTTGTAGTCGACAATCGTGAGCTTGTTACGAGTGGCTACCAGTCCTTGTTTGGACGCGAGGGCGTTTCGGCGGCCGGTTTCCATGCGGATGAATTCCGCGAGTGGGTGGAGACGGCGCCTGAATCGGATATTTCCGGCGTCGAAGCCTTCCTTCTCGGAGATTTCGACGAGCGCAAATTCTGCCCGCGTCTGATCCGCTCTCGTTCCAATGCGCCGATGATCGCGCTGTCCGAAAGCCGCAATCTGGACGGTACGCTCGATCTGTTCGCGGCCGGGGTCGACGACGTTGTCGCCAAGCCGGTTCATGTGCGGGAAATTCTGGCCCGGGTAGGCGCCATTCGTCGCCGCGAAAGCGCCGAGGATACGGGCACGGTGGTCGGAGAAATCGCTGTCTACCAGGATGGGCGAGACGCCGATGTTGCCGGTAAGCCCATGGCGCTGCCGCGGCGCGAGCGCCGCATCCTGGAATATCTGGTCTCCAACCGCGGTCGTCGCGTCTCCAAGCAGCAATTGTTCAGCGCGATCTATGGCATCTTTGACGAGAACGTCGAGGAGAACGTCATCGAGAGCCATATTTCCAAGCTTCGCAAGAAGCTAAAAATGCGCCTTGGTTATGACCCCGTCTCGTCGAAGCGCTATCTCGGCTACGGGATTGGGGTTGAGTAAGGTCGAATTGGTTTCAAAAGTATTAACGGACAAAGGCTCTGCCAATATATTTGGCAGAGCTTTTTCTTTTTCGAATGTTATTTAAACGGAAGTTTCACAATCAGGTCGACGCAAGCTTCGCTCCCTATTCATGGCCGCCAAGTCATGGACATGGAGTAACGGACGATGAGCATAAACGGCGTCTTCAGAACGAGCGTCTCGGGGATGAACGCGCAGGCTAACCGCCTGTCGGTCGTCTCCGAAAACATCGCCAACGCCAGCACCGACGGCTATAAGCGCGGCTCCACGGAGTTTTCTTCGCTGTTGGTTGCGAACAGCGGCAACGAATACAACTCGGGCGCTGTTAAAACCCAGATTCGTCAGTTGATCAGCCAGCAGGGCGCCGTCTCGGCGAGTTCGTCGGCTAGCGATCTGGCGATCCAGGGAGATGGTTTCTTCGTCGTTCAAGACGCGGCCGGTCGTGATTTTTATACCCGCGCCGGTTCTTTCGTCCAGCGCACCGAGGCCGAATCCAACAAGACTTACCTCGTGAATTCAGCGGGCTTTCGGCTGACCGGAACGTCGCTGGCGAGTGGCCAGACCGAACCGGTCGTGCTGCCGGTCGGCAAGCTGATGGCGCCCTCGGCAACGACGGCGGCCGACCTTTCTTTGCAGTTCCCCGCTTCGGCAACCGCCGTCGGCGCTGTCAACACACCTGCTGACAATGCCGCCGACAGCGTCTTCAGCAAGAAGCTGTCGCTCGTCGTTTACGATAATGTCGGCCGGGAGAGAACGCTCGACGCGTATTTCACCAAGACCGCGGGCGACCCATCGACCGACAGCACGTGGGAAGTCACGATCTACGATCGCGCCCAGTCGACCGGTGGCGGTTTTCCCTATGCCGGGACGCCCTTGACGAAGATGACCCAGGATATCGTTTTCGATAGGACAAACGGTCTTCCCGTCACTGCCCCCGCGGCTGGTACCATGACCCTGTCGGACGGGGCCGTCGTCGCGGTCAATTTCGGCGAGATTACCGAGTATGCCACTGACTTTAGCGCAAAGCTGAATGCAAACGGCAACCCACCCGGCGTCATCAGCGAGTTCGCGTTTACCGACGAAGGACAGATCAGCGGGGTTCTGTCCACCGGCAGCGTCATCCCACTCTACCAATTGAACCTCGCGCGGTTCCAGAGTCCGGATCAACTCGCCGCAGCTTCCGGCAATGTCTACAGCGCCACGTCGAATTCGGGAGCTGCCGAAATCGGAACTCCGGGCGGCAACGGCTTTGGCGGCCTTTTGTCCGGGGCGATCGAGCAGTCGAACGTCGATCTGGCTACCGAACTTACGGATATGATCGAAGCTCAGCGAAGTTACAGCGCCAATTCGAAGGTGTTCCAGACGGGTTCGGAAATCCTCGACGTACTCGTCAATCTGAAGCGCTGAGCCACACCCGGCCGGCGTCCCCCAAGGACTTTTCCACGTCATGTCGCTTCTTACCGCATTCTCGAACGCGCGCTCCTCGCTGGGAAGCCTCTCGGCGCAGTCGGCGCTCGTCTCACGCAACATTACCAATGCCGACAATCCATCGGCAACGCGGAAATACGCCACTCTAGGCACCGGCCGGCAGGGCGGTGTTCAGATCCTTTCGGTCGCCCAATCCCGCGATCAGGCGCTTTTCCGTTCGTTGGTCACCTCGAATTCGACGGAAGGCGCCGTCGAGGTGACCGCGAACGCGCTCGACCGAATCCGGGACGTGATCGGGGATGTCGACGCGTTCGATTCTCCGGCGGCATCGCTCGTCGGGCTTCAGAACGCCTTGTCGCAACTCGCCGTCACGCCGGAAAGTCCGCCCTCCGCCGAGGCCGCGATCTCCGCCGCCAAGGACATGGCCAGCAGCCTCAACCGCGCAAGTTCGGCGGTCCAGAACATGCGGAAGGATGCCGATACGCAGCTTGCCCAAGCTGCGGCCGCCATGACCAAGCTTCTTGCCGAGCTCGAAACGGTCAACAAGCGGGTGACGGTCGGCACGGCTACCAATGCCGACATCACCGATTTCGTGGATCGACGGGACCAGATCGTTTCCGAATTGTCGGGATATGTCGGTCTCAACGTGCAGATGCGGGCTGGGAACGACCTTGTCCTGACGACCGACTCCGGCATCACCTTGTTCGAAACGACGGGGCGTCCGATCGATTTCACGCCATCCCCCGCCTATAGCGCGACCGTCAGCGGTGGCGCGTTCAAGATCGACGGGGTCAGCGTCTTCGGTCCCTTGGCGCCCATGCCGATCAAGGGCGGCAGCGTCTTCGGTCTGTTGCAGCTGCGCGACGAGACCGCCATCACGTTCCAGGGACAGCTCGACGCGCTGGCATTCGCACTCGTCGACAGCTTTGCCGAGACCGAGCAAAATCCCGCTCCGCCCCCGGCCGTGCCGGACACAAATCGTTATGCCGGGCTGTTCACCGCCACGGGCATGACCACCGTGCCGGGCTCGTCCGCGGCGACCGTTGGCCTTGCCGGACTGATCAAGGTCGCTGCCGGAGTGGACAATACCGTCGGCGGTGACCCGATGCGCCTCAGGGACGGCGGAATTTCCCACGCGGGCCAACCCGACGAAGCGCGGTTCGTCTACAACTCGAAGGGCGCGGGCGGGTTCACCTCCCGGATAAACGACCTCGTCGCCCAGTTTTCAACGACGCGAAGCTTCGACATCACGCTCGGAGCTGGTGGTACCGGAACGCTAGGCGACTACGCCGCCGCCTCCATGGGATGGCTCGAGAGCCGCCGTGCCGAAGCGACTGCGGATGTCGATTACGGCAAGGTGCTTCTCGCCCAGACCCGGGAGACCCTGTCGAACCGGACCGGGGTCAACCTCGATGAGGAAATGACCCGACTTCTCGATCTCGAACGGTCCTACCAGGCATCGAGCAAGCTGATCTCCACCGTCGGTCAGATGATCGATGCCCTCCTTGCGATTGCCTGATCGGAGACACGATGTCGAATTTTCTCGTATCCAGCTATTCGCTTTCCACGGCCCCTCGCTCGTCTGTTTCCAGAATTCAGGCCGACCTCCAGATCGCACAGAAGGAGGTCACGACGGGGCGCTTCGCCGATGTCGGGCTGGCGCTTGGGGTTCGGACCAGCCAGGCGATCTCGCTGCGCGCCGAATTTCAGAGCACGAACCGTTTGCGCGAGGCCAATGGCCTGATCAGTCAACGTTTCGACGTCATGCAGTCTGCCATGACGTCAATGGCCGCGACCGCAGACGCGTTCATGAGTTCGTTGATCGGCAACGGAACCAGTACGCCGGGCGTTTCAGCCACGGTTCAACAAGCGGCCGCCGGTCTCCAGCAGTTGATGGCAGCATTGAACAGTTCGACCGGATCGCGCTTCCTGTTCTCGGGGGCGGCCACGGAGAAGCCGCCCATTGCCTTTCAGGCGGTCGGGGGCGGCGACACTCGTACCTATGAGGACAACTCGACCGCAAAGCAGGCGACGGCCGATGCGTTCCTGACGAAGTTTGGGTTCAACCAAAATGATCCGGCGGTGGAAACGATCAGCGCCGCGGATCTGGGCGATTTCATCGACACCGAGTTCGAGGATCTGTTCGCGCTTGCTCCAACCGCCGGTCTGGGATGGGGCAATTGGTCAAACGCGGATGGCACGCCCGTCTACAACGTCATCAATGGCGAAAGCCAGATCAATGTCAGCTACGCGGCCGATGCCGCCGCGTTCCGTAACATTACCAAAGCTTACGTGATGCTGGGCGACCTTGGCGCTCTCGGAATGAACGAGGAGGCACGTCAGCTTGTCACAAGCCGGGCGGTCGAAAGTCTGAGCCTGGGATTGTCACAGTTGAAGACGATGCAAAGCGAGATCGGTGCCAGCCAAGCTCGCCTGGATCGAGCCGACCAGTCGCTGAAAGGCCGCAGCACCGTTCTGAACATGTCGATCACTTCGATTGAGGAGGTTGACCCATACGAAGCTTCGACGCGGGTAACCAATTTAATGAACTTGCTGGAGTCTTCCTATGCGCTGACCGCGCGGATCTCGCGCCTCAGCATCTTGAACTACCTGTAGGGACGGAGGCGGGCGCCCGGATCTGATGACCCGGGATGCAACAAGAAAATTCGGCGGGATAGGGGTTCCGGCTCGCTGCTCGCAAGAAAAGACAGATCGCAAGACCCGGTTCGGCGCGAATGCGTCATCCGGGTGGGCAACAAGGGGTTGGAATGTATCAGTTCTCTTACGCGGAAGTGGCTCAAGACGTCGAAGTCGATGCCCGCGATCGTGAGCGCCAGGCACTCGATCATTCGATCGCGCTGCTCAAGACCGCCGAGGCCAACGGCCCGCGTTCGCGCGATGCCATCGAGGCGATCTACACCACCCGAAGCCTGTGGGCGATCCTCGTCGAGGATCTCGCGAGTGCCGAGAACGGCCTGCCGGACGAACTCCGAGCCGAACTGATTTCG
This sequence comes from Aurantimonas sp. C2-5-R2, assembly GCF_036549495.1. Classification (NCBI taxonomy): domain Bacteria; kingdom Pseudomonadati; phylum Pseudomonadota; class Alphaproteobacteria; order Hyphomicrobiales; family Aurantimonadaceae; genus Aurantimonas; species Aurantimonas sp. C2-5-R2. The sequence goes on along the minus strand of NZ_JAZHLJ010000018.1, from coordinate 13,568 downwards.
GTCGGTTTGTGGATCATGCGCGAAGCCGAAGACATCCGGATCGGGAAGTCCCAGAATTTTAAGGGCATCATTGAGATCACCACGCTGATCCGCAACGGGTTGAACTGAGGATGGCAACGCTTCGCATCACGCTGCGGGCTGGCGAACGCATCTTTGTCAACGGCGCAGTTCTGAAGGTTGATCGCAAGACCACGCTGGAATTTCTCAACGACGTCACCTTTCTGCTCGAGAGCCATGTAATGCAGGCCGAACAGGCCACGACACCGCTGCGCCAGCTCTATTTCATCGTCCAGATGATGCTGATGGATCCGAACAGCGCCGCCGCCGCGCGCCAACTGTTCGGCAAGACCCTGGAGAGCATGCTAGGAACCTATCAAAACAGCGACATTGTCGATGGTCTCGCCGAAATTGAGGGTTTGATCGAACGGGAACGGGCGTTCGAGGCGTTGAAACGCCTGCGCACGCTTATCCCGATCGAGGACGATATCCTGCGGGTTATAACGGCATCGCCTGGGCCAGCCCGTACCAAGACACCCGAACTGCGGCTTGCCGCCGGAGGCTTTTGATGAGTATTGGCGCCGTCACCTCGACCCCACCTGCATCCGCCAGCGCGAGCCTTACCGCCGCGTCCAGCAAGAACGGCATGGATTACGACGCGTTCCTGAAGCTGCTGGTTGCCGAGATGTCGAACCAGGACCCGCTCAATCCCACGGATTCGACCGAATACATCGCGCAGTTCGCGAGTTTCGCCGGTGTCGAGCAGTCGATCAAGACCAACAAGAAGCTGGATTCGCTAATGATGGTGTCGGCGCTAACACAGGCGAATTCGCTGATCGGACGGACCGCGACATCGGCCGACGGGACGATCTCGGGCACGGTTGCCGCTGTGCGCGTCGTCGAGGGCGGCGTCGAGGCCCTACTCGAAGATGGCCGGACATTGCCTCTCGCTCCCGGCCTGACGGTGGAGTAGACCAAATGAACCAAGCTGACGCTCTCGACATCGTCCAATCCGCCGTCTGGACTATCGTTACCGCCTCTGGCCCGGCGGTGGCCGCCGCCATGGGCGTCGGCGTGGTGATCGCCTTGTTCCAGGCGCTGACCCAGATCCAGGAAGTGACGCTCACCTTCGTTCCCAAGATCCTGGCGATCTTCGTCGTGATTGCGCTGACGGCTTCCTTCACCGGAGCGCAGGTCTACGCATTCACGCAGGAATCCTATTCCCGTATCGAAAACGGCTTCAACTGACCAATTCGCCGGCTGGGCACGCGCCCCGGTGGCGGACGCCAGCCTTGAGCAATCTTCGTCTGCGACGAACGGAAAGCCGGGCAACGGTGTAAGGTGGTCGTGACGATCGCCACGCATCTCCCGGCTGAACGCTTGCCGTAGAGAGTAGCATCATGGCCGTCGACACGCTGGACCCCGTATCCGCCGAAACCAAGGGCGGTCGCGATATCGGTTTCGCGATCGCGGTCGTTTTCGTCCTCGCAGTCCTCTTCGTCCCGATTCCGGCTTTCCTCATCGATCTGGGCCTGGCGCTGTCGATCGCCCTGTCGGTGCTGATCCTGATGGTGTCGCTGTGGATTCATAAACCCCTTGAATTCTCCGCTTTCCCGACCGTTCTGCTGCTTGCCACCATGCTGCGCCTGTCGCTCAACATCGCGACCACGCGCGTCATTCTGTCTCAGGGCCACGAGGGCGTGAACGCGGCCGGCCATGTGATCGGCGGATTTTCGCAATTCGTGATGGGCGGCGATTTCTTCATCGGTATCGTCGTCTTCCTCATTCTGATCACTGTCAATTTCCTCGTCATCACCAAGGGCGCGTCGCGTATCGCCGAGGTCGGTGCGCGCTTTACCCTCGACGCGATCCCCGGCAAGCAGATGGCGATCGATGCGGATCTGTCGTCGGGCCTGATCGACGACAAGCAGGCGCATTGGCGCCGCAAGGAGCTCGAGGAGGAGAGCGCCTTCTTCGGCTCCATGGACGGCGCGTCGAAATTCGTGCGCGGTGATGCCATCGCCGGTCTCATCATCACCGCCGTCAATATTTTCGGCGGTATCGTCATCGGCATCAGCCGGCACGATATGGACGCGGCCAGCGCCGCCGAAGTCTTTACCAAGCTGTCGGTGGGCGACGGACTGGTCTCGCAGATTCCCGCGCTGATCGTTTCGCTCGCCGCCGGTCTTCTCGTGTCCAAGGGAGGGACGCGCGGCGCGGCCCAGACCGCCGTCATCGGCCAGCTCGGCTTCTATCCCCGGGCGCTCGCTGTATCGGCGATGTTGATGGCCTTGCTCGGCTTCATGCCGGGTCTGCCATTCCTGCCATTCATCATCCTCGCCGGGCTGCTCGCTTCGGTCGCCTATCTCGTCCCGAAACGCCGCAGGGAGGTGGTCCGCAAGGCGGACGCCGACCGCAACCAAGAGCAGGAAGTGGCTCGGGAGGCGGAACGCACCTCGGTGAAGGAATCGCTGAAGATCGTCGAGATCGAGCTCGTGCTCGGCAAGCAGACGTCGGCGCATCTTATGCTGCAGCGGGACGAACTCGCCCATCGCGTCCAGAAGATGCGCCGGCGGTTTGCCGGGCGTTATGGCTTCGTCGTGCCGGAAATCAAACTATCCGACGATCTTGCCATCGAAGCGAAATCCTACGAGATCAAGGTTCACGGAACGACGGTCGCATCGCAGCAATTGCGCCTCGGCGAACATATGGTGGTCCTCGGCGACGCTTCGGTGCCGGACGTGCCCCACGATCTGACCAAGGAGCCGGCATTCGGCATGCGCGCAGCCTGGGTCCCGGAGAGTTTTTCCGCCGAAGTTCGGCGCCAGGGCTTCGAGCCGATCGACACGCTGTCGATCATGTTGACGCATCTGTCGGAGACGATCCGCAACAACCTCGCCCAGCTTCTGTCCTATAAGGACATGCGCTCCCTGCTGGACCGTCTGGAGCCCGAATACAAGCGTTTGATTGAGGAGATCATACCCACTCACATGTCGTATTCCGGCCTGCAGGCCGTCATGAAGCTGCTGCTGGCGGAGCGGGTGTCGATCCGAAACCTCAGTCTCATCTTGGAAGCGATAGCCGAGATCGCGCCGCATGTGCGCCGTTCGGAGCAGATCGTCGAGCATGTCCGCATGCGCATGGCGCAGCAGATTTGCGGTGACCTTTTGCACGATGGCAAGCTCGGTGTCCTTCGCCTCGGCAACCAGTGGGATCTTGCCTTCCATCAGGCGTTGAAGCGTGACGCGAAGGGCGAAGTCACGGAGTTCGATATCGACCCGCGCCTTGTCGAGCAGTTTGCCACGGAAGCCACAAAGGTCATTCGCGAGAAGATGGATCAGGGCGAGATCTTCGTGCTTGTCTCCGCCCCCGACGCGCGGCCCTATGTCCGCATGATGATCGAGCGGATTTTCGTCAATCTGCCGGTCCTCTCCCATCTCGAGATCGCCCGCGGCGTCGACATCCGGGCTATCGGTTCGATCTCGTGACGGCGGAACTCTCCGACATCGTCTTCTCGCTGTTTCTGATCTTCTGTCGGATCGGCACCTGCCTGCTGCTCATGCCAGGTTTTTCGTCCTCCCGCGTTCCGTTGCAGGTCCGGCTGTTCCTGGCCTTCGCGATATCGCTGGCGCTGTCCCCGGCCTTGCTGCCGGTTCTGCAGCCGCTTGTGGCTGGGTCGGGAGACAATGCCCGGCTGTCGCTGATGGTGACCGAAATCCTCAACGGCTTGTTCATCGGACTACTGGGGCGCAGCTTCATGATCGCGCTGCAATTTGGTGGATATGTCATCGCCAATTCCATTGGCATGGGCCAGTCGATGGGCGTGCCGATCGATGACCAAAGCCCGGCTCCCGCCGTGGCTTCGCTGGTGACGCTGACTGCCACCACGCTGATCTTCGTCCTGAACCTACATGCCGAAATCGCCAGGGCTCTCGTCGCCTCCTACAGCGCGATGCCCGCCGCCGCGGGTTTTTCCGTGCGCGGCTCCCTCGTCAACATCACTGACAATCTCGACGAGGCCTTCCTCTTGACTCTTCGGATTTCGAGTCCATTCGTCCTGTATGGCGTCATCGTCAATTTTGCGATCGGGCTGGCCAACAAGCTGACGCCGACGATCCCGATCTACTTCATCTCGCTGCCATTCGTGCTCGCCGGCGGGTTGGTTCTGTTCGGCTATGTGATCAGCGATTTCCTGGTTCTGTTCATGCAGGACTTCGAGCAGTGGATACTGACCGGATGAGCGAAAACCGATCCAAACTCCACCGCTTGGAGCGACTGATGAAGGTGCAGGGCCAGAAGCGTCTGCTCGAGGAATGGCGCCTGGGACATCTTCGCAAGGAACGCAACGAGATCGACCGATCCGACTCCGAGCTGCTCGGCAGTCTCGGCACGACGTCGGAGCTGCACGGCCTCTTCGTCGAGGCCAAGGTCCGCAATCTGCGGCGCAACGAGGCGGCCCGCCGGGTCAATCTCGAGCGCCAGACCGAGACCGAGAAGAAAATCCAGTCGACCCGTCGATCCGAGAAGGGCGTCGAGAAGTTGCGCGACGAAACGCGTCGATCGACGGTCGTCGAGGACGAGGCGAAAGATCTGGAAGTCGGCGTCGACGGATTTCTGGCTCGGAAGCGGACAAGCTTCGAATAAGGCCGGCGCGATACAAGAGGCGAACCTGCCGATTCATGAGCCGACTGTCGCCGATGACCGTTTCCCCCATCCTATCCGCCGCGAAGACCGAGCCGACGCAGATCGCGCCGCGCGTTACTGATTCTCGTATGGTCAAGGATGCGGCCTCGACCGATTTCGCGACGATTCTCGACGCGGCGGCCCCCGATGTCACGTCGGAATCGCCGCCGGCACCGATCATCCCGCTTGTCGCCCATGAAGCGCGGGCTGTGCCGCCTCTCGAGCAGTTCGAGGGCTTCGTCCTGCGCAGCTTCGTCGAATCGATGTTGCCATCCGAAGCCTCCAGCTATTTCGGATCCGGCACCGCCGGCGCGATCTGGCGTTCGATGATGGCCGAGGAGATCGGCAACGAACTCGCCAAGGGCGGCGGCATCGGTATCGCCGCTTCGATCGCCAACGAGCCCGGTGGTGGCTTCGGCGCGGTCGATGGCCGCGAGGCCGCCAGCGACAGCCTGAACCGCATGCTTCGGCAAAACGACATCGCGCGGGCCGGGGCCATCCGCAAAGACAGTGCAGAATAGGAACGTCGACTTGGATACCATGCTCGCAAAGGCCGTTGATCGGCTCGAAACCGCCCTTGCCACCGAGACCGACGCGCTCAGCGCCGGCAAGGCGCTCGATCTCATGGAGATCACCGCCCGCAAGAACCAGAGCCTGCTCGAGCTCAGCCGTCTGGCGCGCCGAGCCGAGGCCTTGCAGGAAGACCCGGACGCGCGAGAGCGTTTGACGGGCCTTGCCAAGGTTATCGAGCAGAACCGCCGCGCGCTTGAACTGCATGTCCGCGCCAGTCACGAGATTTCGGCGCTGATCGCCCGTTCGATTACCGACGCCGAATCCGACGGCACCTATAGCTTGCAGCTCGGGCGCAAGGCCGTTCGGTCGTGATCAAACTGGTGGCTGTCGGTCTCTGGGTCTGCATTGTCGCCCTCGGATCCAGCTATGTCATGGCCTCGATGAACGCTGATGCCGCCACCGAAGGCACCGAGTCGACCTATTTCGAAGGGCTCGACTACCGCAAGACCGGCAATATCACCATTCCGATGATCGCGGACAACGCGATCCAGGGCTATATTCTCGCGCAATTCGTCTTCACCATCGACGGCAAGGTGGCCCAAAAGCTTCAGGTTCCGCCCGACCCGTTTATCCTCGACGAAGCATTTCGACGGCTTTACTCGACGGACGGCTTCAACTTCGAGGAGCCGCAGCGCTTCGATCTCACCTCATTGACCACTTCGATCCGCGACGCGGTCAATGCCCGCTATGGGCAGGTGCTCGTGCACGAACTTCTGGTGGAGCAGTTCGACTACATCGCCAAGAAGGACATCCGCAACGGACGGCCTGAGTCCCAATAGAGTCGCCCGCCGCGCCGCCATCTCTGGACGCAGACGAGGGGCCCTGGATCGTGGTCAGTCGGTGCGAAATGCCGACGGAAAATCGGTCCCCGTTTACCTCATTCCCCGCTACTCGGTGATCGCGTAGTAGCGGCCGGTCAGGCGCAGGATTTCCGCCCGGTTCGCGGCGACAACGGGACCGGTAAAACGCAAGCCGATCTGGAGTCCGCGGGTCCACACCAGTGTGGCCGGCTGAAACGTACAATCCACCTCGTCATAGAGCGCGATCTGGCTCGGCAAGCGGCGGGCGGCATATCGTCCGATACGCGCGCCCTTCGAGGAACGGTCGATCGCCGTGCCGTCCTCCAGGAATGTCCGATCCAGGGACACGATCTTGACCGGCTGGATACGGGTGCGCCGACGGGGCACCATGCGGCTATCGGAGCGCGGTGGGGTCGAATGCATCGTCATGGCACGCATCCTATCGCGGCGATGGCGAACAAATCCTCAACGCCTGCCGGGTCGGGTGGCTCTGCCCTTCGTGGGATTTGTCCGAGATCGACGTCATCACAGGGGTGGAACATCGGCGCCGCGCTCGATCCCTCTTCAAGCGCTAGGGCGGAATGAGGATAAAGCGCTGAGCCGGTGTCCGCTCGCATTCCGCGCCGGCTGACTAAAATCGATCCCGTTTGGTCGTGATCTATAAAACCTTAACCTGTGAATGCGATGTTCCCTGGTGGAGGCCTTCGACCGGCTTTCGTCGAATATCAAGGGTTCGAGGTTCTCTTGTCCACATCCATTCCCCATCAACCGACCGTCAAAGCGTGGCCACCGGCCGACTTGTATCCGCCTCCCCCGCGCTCTGACCGGATCGTGAATCTGGGCTTGGTAGGGCTGGGAATTCTATCGATTAGCTTCTTCTCAGCCGTCACCATCATATCCGCGCTGGACCCCAGTTATTTCACCCGCCCGCTGCTCGACCAGATGATCACCGGGTCGACGGACAAGCCAGGTGACTTGGTCGAGGGGGCAATACCGGTGCCCAAGTTGGTTCGGGCTGTCGCGCTGACGCCGCGGGATTTCCAGATCGTCATGGTTTTCGGTTCGGAAGCGCATCTGGCCTCGCCCGGAGAGCTCTGGCGCGTGAGGGTCGGATCATTGGTTCCTGGGCTCGGGGAGATTCTCGCGATCGAGCCGGGAGAGAACGGCGGGACCGTGCGCGCCCAGAACGCGACCTTGACCGGCGTTCGCAACTGAGGGGTATGCCTCGCAGCATCCAGCCTGCTGTCGGCTGACCCGTTGCGCTACTTTTTCTCCAGCAGCACCTGACCCTCTTTGCGGAGGCGGCCTTTGAGCTTCTCGGCGATCGCTGCAAGGAACACTGGCAGATCCACCTCGACGTGGACCGCATCGTCGAGAACGTCGAGGCGTCCGGTTACCGACTGGCCCATTACCCGTGCCCGGAAGTCGAGATGCTCGCCCGTCCAGACATCTTCGAACTTGACCATGCCGCCGAGCATGTCTTGGCGCAGCTTGCCGAAACTCTCCTCGATCCGCGTGCGGGCCGCCTCGCGGCTCAGCTTGTGGGGAATGTCGACCTTGATCGTTTCGGCCATCAGGGGCTCCTTGTTGCAACAGCCCGGCATATGGCGACGGCGCTTTGGCTCCGCAACTCACGGTTCGCCGATGGATGTCGCTGACGACGAAAAAAGGGCGACCTCGCGGCCGCCCCTTCGCATTTGCAAGAAGCGCGCCGCTGACTCAGCCGACCGTCGCCGAACGGGTCTGACCGCCGCCGGACCGCCGGCGCCTGTTGCCGCCACTGGGCTTGGCCTTGTTGCCGGCCGCCGGACGCGCGCCGCGACCCTCGCCGAAGCGTTGGCCACCACCGCCAGGGCGTCGACCCTGGGGTTTGGCGCCACGCGGCGGGCGCTTCTCCTCGGGAGCGTTCAGATCGACATGAGCCGCGTAATCGGTCTTCTGCAAATCGAATGTCAGGCCCGTGAGCTTTTCGATCTGGCGCAGCTTCGAGCGTTCGGAGGGATCGACCAGCGCCACGGCGATGCCGGATTTGCCGGCCCGCGCGGTGCGGCCGATGCGATGGACGTAGCTCTCCGGCTCTTCCGGCAGGTCGAAATTCACCACGTGGCTGATGTCGTCCACATGGATGCCGCGGGCGACGATGTCCGTGGCGACCAGCACGTTGATATTTCCGGACTGGAAGGCGGCGAGCGCCTTCTGCCGCGCCGCCTGGCTCTTGTTGCCGTGGATCGCGCCGGACTCGATGCCGGCCTTTTCCAGATCGGCGGACAGCCGGTTGGCGCCGTGCTTGGTACGGGTGAAGATCACCACCTTGGCGAATTCGGGCTGGGCGAGCTTTTCGATCAGCCAGAGCTTCTTGGCCTTCTGCGGCACGAGATAGACGCTCTGATCGATCTTTTCGACGGTAATGACTTCGGGCGTCACCTCCACCCGGACCGGCTTGGTCAGGATCTTGGCCGCGAGGTCCTCGATCGAGCGCGGCATGGTCGCCGAGAACAGCAGCGACTGGCGCTCCTTCGGCAATTGCCCGACGATCTTCATGACGTCGCGCACGAAGCCCATGTCGAGCATCCGGTCGGCCTCGTCGAGAACGACGTGGCGGACCTCGCCCAGGATGATGGCGCGCTGGTTGACGAGGTCGAGCAAACGGCCTGGCGTCGCGATGACGATATCGACGCCGCGGCGCATGGCCTCGATCTGCGGACGAATCGACACGCCGCCGAAGATGACGTGGTGCGATAGCTTCGTGCCGGCCGTGTAGGCCTTGACGTTGCCGGCGATCTGCGAGGCGAGCTCACGGGTCGGCGTCAGGATGAGCATCTTCGGCGTCTTGGGAGCAGGGCGCCCGCCCTTTTCCAGAAGCGCATGGATGACTGGCAGCGAGAACGCCGCAGTCTTGCCGGTTCCGGTCTGAGCGACGCCGAGGACGTCGCGACCCTGCATCACGGCGGGGATCGCCTGCGATTGGATCGGTGTGGGTTGCGTGATGTCGAGACGCGCAAGCGCGTCGAGAAGCGTGTCGGCGAGGCCGAACGCCTTGAAATCGGTATGGGTCAATGGATGCCTTACGGGATGCGGACGATGCGTCCGCGAAAAAGTCGATCGTCTTCGCGCATGCGGACGGATCGACGGGCCGTGTCGAAATGCGAAACCCTCGACCGAAGCCGTGGGCCGATTCGATTGGCGCTGGCAAAAATCTCAAAACCTGGGAGGTTTCGGGAAACAAGCAGGCGCTGCGCGATCACGGCGTGATGCCAACGCATATCGGCTTTAATGTGCGGCGCGTCAAGGCTCTTTCGCACTGCGCCATGTCAAATGGCCGGCGATCGTCTCGCCGATCCGCCGCAAAAAGCTCTTCCGCGCGACCGGTTTGGCGGCGTGCAGCGGCACGTCTCGTACGGTTTCGTCGCCGCGCGAGAACCGGATCCAGCCGAGCCGCTGGCCTTCCGCGACCGGCGCCACGACCGGACCATTGTCGATGATCGTCCGCGTCATGTCGGCGAGACTGCCCCGTGGCACCAGCAAGCGGAGTTCGGAATCGGCGACGAGGGACACCCTGTCGACAACACCGTCGCTGACCGGCATTTCTCCGACCGGCTCGCCCGCCTTGATCAGCACTACCTCCTCGAAATCCTGCAATCCGTATTCCATCAGCCGCCGCGTCTCGCTCGCGCGCTCGTCGGCCGATCGCATTCCGCTCATCGCCAGCACGACGCGCCGGCCATCGCGTTCGGCCGAAGCGACGAGGCCAAAGCCGGCCTTGGCCGTGTGGCCTGTCTTTAGCCCGTCGGCGCCAACGCGCAGCAAAGGGTTGCGATTCTGCTGCTTGATGCCGTTGAAGGTGAAACTCTCCTCGGCGAAGAGCGGATATTCGTCTGGAAACTCACGGATCAGATAGGCGGCCAGAAGCACCAGATCGCGCGCCGTCACATATTGCTCCGGGTCGGGCAGGCCGTGCGGATTGGTGAAGTGGGAGTTCGTCAGGCCGATCCTTTTGGCTTCGGCGTTCATCGTCGCGGCGAAGGCCTCGACCGAGCCCGCGATGCCTTCCGCCGCGACGATCGTGGCATCGTTGCCCGACTGGATGATGATGCCTTTGATCAGGTCGTCGAGGCTGACCTCGGATTTGAGCGGCAAGAACATCGTCGAGCCACCGGATTCCGCGCCGCCCTCCCGCCATGCTTTTTCCGAGACGGTGAAGCGGTCGTTGCGCTCCACGGTGCCTTGGCGCAATGCGTCGAAGATCACGGCCAGCGTCATCAGCTTGGCGAGGCTCGCCGGCGCGATCCTCTCGTCGACGTTTTTCTCGTAGAGCACCCGGTCGGTGGAAAAATCGACGAGGAGGGCCGTCGGGGCGGTGGTTTCGAAGGCGAAGGCGGGCAGGGGCAGTAGGGTGACGAGGGCGAAGGCAAGCATGACGAGCAGCGCCGGGAAATATCTGGCCCGATGCGCTATCCGCTCCGTTCGGGTCCGGCCGGTTGCTATCGCTAGCGCACCCGGCGTCGACACCGGTCTCTTCGGGGCTTCGATCATTGGCGTCTCCGTTTCACTTCGTCTGCGACCGCGCACCGGCGTCGTGAGATGAAGGATGCACCCGATCATACGCAGTTTCGATTAAGAAGAGCGTGAAAGCTATCCCGCGGCCATCCCTGCGTCCGGATGCGACCGTACGTATGTCGATTGCGAGACGATCAGTGCCAGGCGCAGATCTGGAAACAGCTTCACCCCTCGATCTCAGCCCGCTGCATTTCCAGTTGCAGCCAATCGTCCTCGGCCTTCGACAGCGCGGCCCGGTTCGTGTCGACCGCGCTCGCCAGTTCGGCAAAGCGCTTGGCGTTCTTGGCAAAGAGTGCCGGGTCCGCCATTTCGGTCTCGGCCTTGGTGATCGCCGCTTCCAGTCTGGCGATTTCCTTCGGCAGGTTCTCGAGTGCGAATTTCTGCTTGAAGGAGAGCTTGGGGCCGGACTTCGTCGCGCTCTGCTGGGCACCCGAGCCACCGGAACGGCGTAGGGGTTTGGCCGCCGCGGTGCCGCCGGTGGCTTCGGTCTTTCGAGCCTCGCGCTTCTGGGTGAGCATGTCCGTATAGCCGCCGGCATATTCCAGCCAACGGCCATCGCCGTCCGGCGAAATCACGCTGGTCACCGTGCGATCGAGAAAATCGCGGTCGTGGGAGACGAGAAGGACGGTGCCAGGATAGTTGGCGATCAACTCCTCCAAAAGGTCCAGCGTCTCCATGTCGAGGTCGTTGGTCGGCTCGTCGAGAACCAAAAAGTTAGCCGGCGTCGCCAGAGTCTTGGCCAACAGCAGGCGTGCCCGTTCGCCGCCGGAGAGCTTGCCTGTGGGGGTGCGGATCTGCTCCGGGGTGAACAGGAAGTCCTTGAGATAGCCCACGACGTGGCGCGGCTCGCCATTGACCATCACCTGGTCGCCGCGCCCGTCGGTGATCGCATTCTGCACCGACAGATTGTCGTCGAGTGCCGCGCGCTTCTGATCGAGGAAGGCGAGATCGAGATTGGTGCCGAGCTTGACCTTGCCGGAATCGGGTTTGAGCTCGCCGATCAGCATCTTCAACAAGGTGGTTTTGCCGATACCGTTCGGACCGACGAAACCGACCCGGTCGCCCCTGGCGATTCGGGTGGAGAAATCGTCGATCAGCGTGCGTCCATCGTAAGCCTTCGAGATACCGACGGCCTCGATGACGAGCTTGCCGCTCTCGCGGGTCGCGCTGGCCTCCATCGACACCTGGCCGACGGCGCGGCGGGTATCGCGGCGCTGCTGGCGCAGATCGTGAAGGGCGCCAAGCCGGCGCATGTTGCGGGTGCGCCGCGCGGTGACGCCGTAGCGCAGCCAGTGCTCCTCGCGCACGATCTTGCGGTCGAGCTTCTGCAGATCGCGTTCTTCCTCTTCCAGCACCTTGTCGCGCCACGCCTCGAAGCCGGAAAAGCCCTCGTCCAAGCGTTTGGCAGCGCCGCGGTCGATCCAGACGGTGGCCCGGGTGACGCGTTCCAGGAACCGTCGGTCGTGGCTGATCACGACGACGGCGCTCTTCATCTGACGCACCTCGTCCTCCAGCCATTCGATGGTCGGCAGGTCGAGATGATTGGTCGGCTCGTCGAGGAGGACGATGTCCGGCTCAGGCGCCAGCGTTCGGGCGAGTGCCGCGCGTCGGGCCTCGCCGCCGGACAGGTTCTCCGGCTTCATCTCCTCGGTCAGCCCCAGCGCGTCGAGGCACCGCGTCACCCGGTGCGGGTCGTCGGCCGGGCCGAGACCCGAGGTGACATAGGCGCCGACGCTCGTGAAGCTGCCGAAGTCGGGCTCCTGCGGCAGATAGCGCAGGGTCGTGCCGGGCTTCAGGAAGACCTCGCCGGAATCCGGCTCGACCTGTCCGGCGGCGATCTTCAACAGCGTCGATTTGCCGGAGCCGTTACGCCCGACCAGCGCGGTGCGCTCGCCGGGCAGGACGTTGAGTTCGACGCCGGTCAGAAGCGGCGTGCCGCCGAAGGTGAGGCGAACGCCGTCGAGGCGCAAAAGGGGAGGGGGTGCCATGGCGGCGTTCTAGCCGGGATGGCGGGAAGGGGGAAGAGCGGCGCGGCCGGGATCGCTGCTCCCCTTGGCACGGCCTTCCAAGACCGGTGCAACACTTCAGTATAAGTTGCTTGAAAGATTCGCGATCACGGTAAATTTTCGTTTACGGGCGAGGGCTAGTCTCAAGGGATGAGAGTCCGTTTCGAAACTCACTGCGGCGGGTTCAAAGGCCCCTCGGATGGTCGCTCCGCAATGACATGATACCCGATTTCCGCGGGTTTGGGCGTCCCGGGTGAACCATGNTGAGAGTCCGTTTCGAAACTCACTGCGGCGGGTTCAAAGGCCCCTCGGATGGTCGCTCCGCAATGACATGATACCCGATTTCCGCGGGTTTGGGCGTCCCGGGTGAACCATGGAGGCTGGTCTTGGCAGGGTTTCGAAACGGCCTCTGAGTCCCTGGACCTCGTCATCGCCGCGCAAACGTTTCGCTCGCCAGCCCAACCGGTTCCGGCGGAAACGGCGTACGTGGTTGCCGTATCGCATGATCCGGGATGCCGTGTCGGTTGCCACGGTTTTCGCGGTCATGGTGGGTGTCGGTGTTGCCAGGGAGCAGGGATGGCTCGACCATCTCGACCGCTTGCTTCCCACACAGTCGCAATCGACCGGGCCGCGCTCTGCCGCACGTCATATTCCGCTTTGCTCTGGTTCGGTCCGCGTGACCTGTGTCGTCGATGGCGACACGGGCTGGGAGGCTGGCACGAAATGGCGGATGACGAGCATCGACGCGCCGGAGGTCTCGAAGCCCGGCTGTGCGGCCGAAAAAAGCATGGGCGATCGGGCGACGCGGCGGCTCCAATCGCTGATGTCCGGCGGATATTCCTTGCAGGGCGGTGGACTGGATCGGGGAATGTCCCGGTCTCTGTTGAAACTCTGAAGTGGGCGGCGTTGCCCGCCTCGAGCCGTTAGGCTCGGGGTGCCGATTCCACTGAGG
>NZ_JAZHLJ010000179.1:0-2693 GCF_036549495.1 Aurantimonas sp. C2-5-R2 | reverse complement strand
CGATCGGGCCCTTTCCTGTGTCGTGCCCCTCACGCCAGTGGCCTGCTTTTACTCCGCCCCACTGGCCCGGTTTTGCTCCGACGTTGACAGGAGGGCGAAGGAAGAAGCAGCCCAGTATCGATGACGCTCTCGACGCGCATTGGCGCGTCCAGAGTTTCCACAACTACGCCGATTACGCGTTGGGTGACGAATTCGCTCCGCGTTCGATGAACTGGTCCATCTTGGTCGTGACCAACGCTTGGCGCTGATGTGTTCGGAAGCGGTCTGGTGGCGGTGACATCGCCGCATCATTAGCGACTACCTGCTGCTGAACGACCACGCGGTCGACCATCTGATGGCGTCTAGGCGGATCGACCCTGCCGTGCCGACGCCAGGCGCACAAAGAACAGCGCAGAACAAGGTCGTCTATCCCGCTGCTGGCGTATAGTGTCAGCCGGTTGCTGCAGGCTGAAGCGGTGTCCGCCCGACAGTCTCTATTCCGGCGAGCTCGAGCATGGTGGGCTCGTCGGCGGCAAAGACCGGGGAAGCGGGACACCGTTACAAGCGCGACAGCCGACGCGGCAAGGCGAGGGCTCACGGGTAGTGCACCCCGCCTTCGGCGCGCATCACCTGCCGCGCGTTCTCGAGCAAGGGGATGAACTCCTCCTCGTCACCTGGCACCGTCTCGAAGCGGCCCCGGCGCCATTCTTCCTTGGCCTGCTCGATACGCTCGGGGCGCGAGGACACGAAGTTCCACCAGATGTAGCGCGGACCGTCCATCTGCNCATTCTACTTTTCGGCGTTTCAGCCATAGGCCACATCGGTTCGTCACCTGGATCGGCCAGAACTGATCAGGTCCTGACGGATTACGGGATTAGATCAGTAGATGTCTTCAGGCGGCTTTCATCGTGGCGCCTTCTATCACGACGCCGGCGGTCACGTATTTCCAAAGCGCCACCAGCAGCTTTCGGGCAAGCGCCACGATCGTCGTCTTGCGTGTCCGACCGCCGTTGCGCTCGGTCCGGCCATGGAACCAGAGGGCAAGCGCTGAGTGCGGTTGATGACGCAGCCATAGCCAGGCGAGTTGGATCATTGTCGTTCGCAAACGCGGATTGCCGGCTTTCGACACGCCTTGCTCGCGATCGACCGATCCACTTTGCCAAGGCGTCGGTGCAAGGCCGGCGTAGGCTGCCACCTGCCTTCGGTTGCCGAAGCTGCGGAACAATCCCTCCGACCAGAGCACGGTGGCAAGCTCAGGCCCGATGCCCTTCACATCCAGCAACATCGCGGCCGCGGCGGGTGTGGCTGCCCCTTGTGTCACCGCCAACAAAACGTCCCGCTCCGCCTCTACCGCCTTGACCTGCTCGAGAAGCAGTTCGAGACGATCAAGTTCTCGGCCGATCTGGGCCTTGATATGCTCCGGCAGCACTCGGCCATCACCGGTTCGAAGCTCCCCGAGCTGCTCTCGCCTGTTGCGATGCAGGGGCTCATACCCGGATATGCCCTGTGCGAATAAAAGCCCCTTGATCCGGTTGACGTGCCGGACTCGCTCGTTGATCAGCACTTTGCGTTCGCGACTGATGCGGCGGTTATCTTCCTCTTCAGGCGTTGGCACCTTGACCATCGCACACACTCGCGGTTCGCCACGCTTGTAGGCCAGCAGCGCACGGATCAGCGCTTCGCCGTCAATCCTGTCGGTCTTCGCACGCCGGCGTCGACGCGAGGTCGCAATCGAGGCGGGATCGACGACGTGACTTTCAAGCCCTTCGGCCCGCAGCACACGATGGATCCAAAATCCATCAAGACCGGCCTCCTGGATCAAGATGATCGGAAAGCACCGACCCGTTCGCGCCTGCGCTTTCTCCCTAAGCTGCGAAAAGCGCGCCAGCAGCCCGGCAATATCACCGCCGCGCACGGCATGCTTCGACATCTTATCTCCATTGCCGGGCGACAGCGACGTGATCAGCCAGCTCGATCGGCTCAATTCCATTGAGACGAAAATTGCGCCAAGATCGGTGCGGATGGCGGTCGGTTCTTCGGGGCGGTCAGCTAAGAATTGCATGGTCGTCTCCAGGTGGCCGGTTCAACAACACCACTCTGTCAGAGAGCGGGTCGCTATCCACCCCATGGGATCTACTTTCTCACCACCCTACACAGGCACACCTGCCGAAAGATGTCCTGGAGGCGTGGCGGGCGGAAGGGCCACTTGCCGTTAATGACGCGCTTACCAAGGAGCTTGCACGGCTGTCGCAACAAGGGGTGCACGCCATCCCAAACTCTTCCCGCGCTAGCAAGTCAGTTCGTTGCACTCGTGTCAGCAGAAGCGCACGCGAAGAGCCTCGGCGGGGCGCTTCCCGTTGAGCCGAACGTTCTGAATGAGGCTGTCGCCGATGGCGTGGCGACGTTCCTTTGCGCATACCCACCGATGAGTTAGGACTTGAACCTACGACCTTCAGGTTATGAGCCTGAAAGCTACGTCAGTTGGACAACTTGGCTACAGCAGATCTGTTCATCAGTAATGCCCAGAGACCGCAAACCCGCCGTTCTATATCCGGGACCGTCCCTTCTCACTACTCCGACGCATAGCGCCTTCCCTCACGGTCGTGACCAAGGCTTTCATTGGCGGGGATGTCCCGAAGTTTGTTGAACTTCGGCGAACGACGTTGCCGGGGTTGAAGGTTACGCGGCCCTGGAAACGGAGGCAACGGGCTTTT
>NZ_JAZHLJ010000178.1:0-2745 GCF_036549495.1 Aurantimonas sp. C2-5-R2 | reverse complement strand
TGCACGACCTTGGCATTAAGGACGACCACATTGTCGAAGAGAAGATGTGAATGCCGCGGGATTAACCCGCAGGCGGCGCGGTGACCGGGATCGTCGCGGTGCTTCTCATCGCGCTGGCTGAGTAGGAGGCCATAATGTTGATCCAAAAGTTTCTGCCTACGGCAAGCAAGCGGATGCTCTGCATCGAGATGACGGCAACCCTGCTCGAGGCCGCTCGGCTTCTGGATGATGGCAGCGACATGCTGCTGGTCAGTGATGTAGAGGGCCGGATGGCAGGTATTCTTACCAAGACCGACGTGGTCCGCCAAACCGGCCGCTGCGCGGGCGCCAGCTGCACCGCGCCGGTGGTCGAGGCGATGACGCGTGATGTGATCACGGCGGAGCCCGAGGGCCAGTTGCACGGCGCCTGGGAGGTCATGAAGACCAGCGGCTTCAAGAACGTCCCAATTCTCGATTCGGACGGTAAGCCGCTGGGTGTTCTGAACGCCCGCGATGTCCTTCAGATGCTGCTGCAAGAGATCCAGCAGGAAGAGAACCTGCTGCGCGACTACGTTATGAATATCGGTTACCGCTAGGAAAATGCAGGAGAAACACTCATGTCCGATCCGCTATACCCGACGAACACCCATGCGTTGGCACAGCGCCGCAAGGCGCTGACGCCGGACGCTGAAGAGGCGTTCAAGGTGTTCAGCCAGACTGTGTTCGCCGATGGCGCCCTGGATGCAAAGACCAAGCAGCTGATCGCCGTCGCCGTCGCCCATGTCACCCAGTGCCCCTATTGCATCAAGGGTCACACGAAGGCGGCACTGCGGCATAAGGCGAGCGAAGCCGAGATCATGGAAGCGATCTGGGTCGCCGCCGAGATGCGCGCTGGCGGCGCCTATGCCCATTCGGTGCTGGCGCTCAACGAGATGGAACAAACCAAGGCCGGGAATTGATGGAAACTGGAGCGAACATTCCCAACACATTTTACAAAGGAGAAATCGACATGACCCGCAGGACCACCACTCTGGGAACCGCGATCGCGCTGGCGGTACTGACTGGAGCTGCTTCCGCGCAGGATTCGGATGGAGTCTATCGTGCCGATCTCGCGCCGCTCAACGCCGAGACGACGGGTAGCGAGGCCGGCGGCACCGCGACGCTCACCGTCTTCGGCGATACGCTGACAATTCGCCTCGACGCCACGGGTACCGCGCCGGGGATCATGCATCTTCAGCATTTCCACGGGTTCGCCGATGGCGACGAGACGTCCCGTTGTCCGAGCACCGACGCCGACACCAATGGCGACGGCATCATCGACTTGATCGAGACCGAGCCGCTCGCGGGCGTCACCATGGTTCCGTTCCACGACGATCCGGCCAGCATGGAGATCGTTGCCGACAGCTATCCGACCGCCGATGCCGACGGCGCCTACAGCTACGAGCAGAGCGTATCGCTCCCGGCGCTCCGGAAGGCGTTCGATGCCAAGTTCCCCGGACAGCAGCTCGATTTCGACCGGCGGGTGATCTTCCTGCACGGCGTGCCCGAGGCGAGCGAACTCCCGGACACCGTCCAGTCGCTCGGTGATGTTCCGGCGCAAGTGACGCTGCCGATCGCCTGCGGCGCTATCCAGCGGTCCGAAGGCTGACCGGGCGTCGCGCCCGGGCTGCCATCCACACCACGTCGCCAGGAGAGACGGTCATGCTTCGATGGCTTCACCCGATCGGAAGGTCCGGTCTTGGTCTGCCGCGGCTGCTCTGGTTCGTCGTCGGCGCTTTCTCTCTCGCCCTCGCCGGGCTCGGGGTCGTCCTGCCGGTCCTGCCCACGACGCCGTTCATCATCCTGGCGACTTTCGCCTTCGGCAGGAGCGCGCCGGGACTTCAGGCGCGGCTCCAACGCAGCCACGTTTTCGGCCCGATGATCGCCGAATGGCAGGAGCATGGCGTGATCGCTCCGCGTTACAAAACGGCGGCGATCGCGATGATGGCCGGGGCGATGCTGCTGAGCCTCGTCATGTCCGTCTCCGCGATCGTCATCGCCATACAGGCGGTCTGCATGGCTGCAGCGGTCGGCTTCATCCTCAGCCGCCCGAACGGGGCGGCTGCCCGGGTTCGATCCGAAATGACGGGAGCTCAGACCTGTGAACGATCGTAAAGTGCTTTTTAATGGCTCTTCCTCCGGGCCTCTGTCGCATCTGGGACGCCTCATCGCCATCGCCAGCGGCAAGGGCGGGGTCGGCAAGTCGACGGTCGCGGCCAATCTGGCAGTGATGCTGGCGCGCCAGGGGCTACGTGTCGGGCTGGTCGATGCCGATCTCTACGGCCCGTCGATTCCCGGCATGCTGGGTATTCCCGGCGGTGAGCCTCCGGCCATGACGCCGGGCAAGAAGGTGATCCCGGCCGAAGCGTATGGCGTCAAGGTGATGTCGATGGGGATGCTGACCGGCGACGACAAGCCGGCGGTCCTGCGCGGTCCGATGGTCACGAAATATCTTCAGATGTTCATCACTCAGGTGGACTGGGGCCAGCTCGACGTGCTGATTCTGGACCTACCCCCCGGCACCGGGGACACGCAGCTGACCCTGGCGCAGGCGTTTCCGCTGACCGGCGCGGTCGTCGTCTCGACGCCGCAGGATGTCAGTCTGAAGATCGCGAGGCGTGGCTTGCGGATGCTGCAGCAGGTGAACGTGCCGATCCTGGGGATCGTCGAGAACATGAGCGGCTTTACCTGCCCCTCCTGCGGGGAGGTCACGCACATCTTCCGTCA
>NZ_JAZHLJ010000177.1:0-2771 GCF_036549495.1 Aurantimonas sp. C2-5-R2 | reverse complement strand
CTCCTCAGTGGAATCGGCACCCCGAGCCTAACGGCTCGAGGCGGGCAACGCCGCCCACTTCAGAGTTTCAACAGAGACCGGGACATTCCCCCTCGACCAGCTGCTGCATGTCGCTGGCCAATTCCTGGATCGGCGTGCCCAAGGCGAACAACGTTCCAATACCGACCGCCGTACCCATTAAATTACGTCCGATCGCCGCACTGGCTGTCGCCCGTTGCGATGCCGCAACGGCCTCCGATTCAATTACTTCCGCGACGTGCGCCATCGCACTCTCAAGGATCGAGAACTGCTCCTGGAATACGCCCATTCTCGACATCGCTGCCGTGGGATTCCTCGCGGCCAGTGTGGTTAAGTCGACGGCGAGAGCCGTATATTCCTCCATAGGCACCTTGACGTCGTCCAAACTCTTGCGAATTTCCGGATCCTGCGCGAGCTCGCCGTTTTCAGCGATAGCCTGGTAAAAGATTCCGGTATGCTCGGCAACGTCTGCCTTTACCGTTTCCAAGTCGATATTCGCCGATGGATCCGCGGCGAGAACAGATGCAAGGACGTCCGATCGCAGCGCGTCATGCATCATGTCCGCCTGCATATGGTTCCGCAGGACTTGGGACGACCTTAGTGTCTCTTCCAGCCCATCGCGGAGCTGCCCCGTCATCCAGAAACCGGTCGCGGCCGTTCCGGACACAAGAAGGAAAACCAAGACTCCCAGCAGAGTCATCTTGTTCTTGATACTTTTCAACATAGCCTGCGCCCCTCGAAAATGCGGGATTTCTTATTTTTTGGCGCCATCGGAACGATTGCGCCGAGTTCCTAAATTTAACTCACCTGGGCGCATCGTGCGCCAGATGAGGCTCATGTCGCGAGGAGGGCGTAGGGAGAAAGCGCCGCATAAGGGGCGACATAGTCCGGATGCTTTTCCTCATTTCAATCGATCGGCGCGAAGCTAGGGCACCCTTAGGGAAGGGGTCGGTAGCGACACCGTTCGATGGAGCCGGAACATCAGAGATATTGGTTACCAATCCGTTATTTTTGGAGAAATACCGACTGTCGCCTCAATAATTTATTTTCATTATATTTCAATGTGACGCTTATACTAAATGACAATTAGGTAAATCCTGAAGCGGAGAGTCGCCCCTTTCGCAGGGAAAGGCTCCCCGAATGAACGGTAAGCACGGGCCGATGGCGGTTTCCATGCCGTCATCGGACTCCTTACGCGACGGCAAGATGTCGCAGGGAAATCCCCTTGCGCCAGGCCACGCAAATCGCGGCCGAAAGCATGCAACAGAGACCGCGCATCGCGAGCGGCATACGCTTTGAGGGGGAAAGTTGATTCGGTCCGTCACCGCCGACCTGAAACAACAGATCAACCGCACTGGCCTTCGTGATGGCCACTTTTCACGGCTATCACCGTGCGCCGGGCACCAGGAGTATGCCTGCACCCCTCGGGCCTGCGGGGAGCGAGCGCCGGTGTGTCAGCCGATAAAATCGAAGAAGTAGCTCGCCAGGGCGAGAATGACGCCGACGATCACGGTCGGAATGAGGATGCTCTCGCTCTGACGCACGCCGTCATTTTCCAAACCGGCCTCATCGGCTGGACGAGATCGCAGGTGGAAACCACGACGACCGAGCTTGACGGTTTGCGGGACCCATTCGGCCGGCTCCATGCGGAAGGGGGTGTGGTGAACGAGCGGGGCGGCCGACCGTTGTTGGACCGCTGTCTTTTGCCCTGACCTGCGCCCTCGAGGGCGTACAGGGAAAGCCAACTTGGCCCGCGCTCGGGGAGCGGCCGACGCGTCCGGATCGGCGGGCGCAAGAGGCCGCTCCGCAACGCCGTTTCCGGCGAACATCAAGTCTGAATCGACCCCGAATGGCGATGGGAATGCCGAAACACCGCGTGTCATCGTGATTACCTCCACCTTGAGGAAACGCGGAAACCAAAGATTGGTTCAATTGAGTAAAGGCTCGGCAAAACTGAGTGACGGCCACGCAGAACGGATCCGGATAATGGAATGATCGCGCACCGCGGGTCCTTCAACCGATTTTAATATGCGCGGGCGGCGTGACGCATCTGGACGTCGCCGCGCCGGGGCCCCAGAAGAAAGCCATGGGAAGCGGCGAGGCTCTTGATGCCCGCCGGCGAGGCAAAGGAGCAAGTGAAATGCTGAGAACAGACACCGTCCGGAACATCCTGTCCTGGTACGAGGGCGAGACCCCGGGCCTGAAGAGCAATCTTTCACGCCTCCTGATGCATGGCCGGTTGGCGGGGACCGGACGAGTGGTGATCCTGCCGGTCGATCAGGGCTTCGAGCATGGACCGGCGCGCAGCTTCGCACCCAACCCGGTCGCCTACGACCCGCATTATCTTTACGAACTGGCGATCGATTCCGGCGTTTCGGGCTATGCCGCGCCGCTCGGGCTTCTGGAGCAGGGCGCCGACACGTTCGCCGGTGAGGTGCCGCTGATTCTCAAGCTCAACAGCGGCAATTCTCTCGTTGGCGGCAGCGACCAGGCGCTGACCGGCAAGGTCGAAGACGCGATGCGGCTGGGCTGCGTCGGCGTCGGGTTCACCATCTATCCGGGATCCGACCACTCCTACGACATGATGGAGGAACTGCGTGAGATCAGTCTCGAGGCGAAGTCGCGCGGGCTGATGACCGTCGTCTGGTCCTACCCGCGCGGTGGCAAGGTTTCCAAGGAGGGTGAAACCGGCTTCGATATCATCGCCTATGCGGCGCATATGGCAGCATTGATGGGCGCGACCATCATCAAGG
>NZ_JAZHLJ010000176.1:0-2795 GCF_036549495.1 Aurantimonas sp. C2-5-R2 | reverse complement strand
TCTACTATAAGGACATGCGCGACGAGGCAGAACGAGATCGTCAGTCGGGGCTCCTGCGGCGCCTGTCCGCCGGGGGATTTGAAGTGCGGGGCGATGCGCCCGAGGACTTCGGGCCGGGTCCCAAGGAGCGCTACGGCACCAACCTTGTCGAGATGGCGGTCGACGCGATGACGATCGCTCGCGACGTGGATCATGTGATCCTTGTCGCCGGCGACAGGAAGCTTGTGCCCCTGGTCCGAGCATTGCGTGCAGCCGGCGTCGGCGTGACGGTCGCCACGGCTCTCGACGTGCCGGTCGCGATCAGGTCTGCCGACACGCTGCTCGCCGCCGCCGATGATCATATCGACTTCACCCGTCATCTCCTGTCTGACACGTCGTCGAATTGACGACCTGCGAGCTTGGCTGACGGGAGACGTGCAGTGCAGACCTTCGGACGGTTCCTCATCGGCAACGTCAGGTGGCTTGCGGGCGCCTTCCTGCTGACGCTCTTCTCGTCCTTTGGGCAGACCTTCTTCATTTCCCTATCAAACGGGGGGATCCGCGAGGCCTTCGGGCTAAGCCACGGCGAGTTTGGCGGCCTCTACATGCTCGCGACGCTCCTCAGCGCGGCGACTCTGCCGTTTCTCGGGCGTCCCCTGGATCGATATTCCACAGTGACCGTGGCGATCGTGACGATGGTCATGCTTGCGGGCGCCACCATCACGATGGGGCTCGCAGGCTCGCTGCCGACGCTGGTTCTCGCGCTCTACCTGCTACGCCTGTTCGGGCAGGGAATGATGACCCAAACGGCCATGACCGCCACAGGGCGTTGGTTCGCCTTGAACCGGGGCCGCGCCATCTCGATCGCTACCCTCGGCTTCCACGTCGGCAGCGCTTCTCTTCCCTTCCTGTTCGTCATCGTGTCCGGCCTCGTCGGCTGGAGGGGAAGCTGGTTTGTCTGCGCGGCCTTCGTCCTCCTCGTCGCTCTGCCCCTGGTCGCGGCGCTGGTTCGCAAGGAACGCAATCCGCAGAGCGAAGCCCTACCGGCGGCCCAACGTGAGCTGAAGAACTGGACCCGGAGCGAGGTCCTGCGCGATCCGACGTTCTACGCCATCTGCCTGGGTATCTTGGCTCCCCCCTTTGTCGGGACGACTATCTTCTTCCACCAGGTCTACCTGACCGAGCTGCGGGGCTGGCCGCTGCAACTTTTCGCGAGTGGCTTTGTCGCCATGTCCGCAACGACGATGGCTTTCGCACTTTTGGCCGGGTGGTTGATCGACCGCTTCTCCGCGGTCCAGCTGCTGCCGATGTTCCTGCTGCCGCTGGCCTTTGCCTGCTTCGCGGCCGCCTTTCTGACGGCGCCCTGGGCGATCTTCGTCTTCATGGCGCTCCTGGGCGTCAGCTACGGCTTTTCGTCCACCCTGGAGAGCGCGATGTGGCCTGAGGTCTACGGCACCAGGCATCTCGGCGCGATCCGCTCGGTGGTGGTGGCCGCGATGGTGCTGGCATCGGCGATGGGACCCGGCATCACCGGCTACCTGATCGACGCCGGCGTTGACTACTCGCGGCAATTGGCTGTCATGGGCGCCTATGCTCTCGGTGCCGCTGGCGTCATGACTGTCATCTCACGCCGTCTCATAGCTCGACGGGCAGCGTCGTAGAGGTCCGGTGGTCACGCTGCCCAGCGGATGCACAGGTGGGTTGGGGCTCTGAGTAGCAGCGGAACAGAAAATACACACATGCGCCCAATGTCCGCCGTTCAGCGCCAGATTGGCGAGCCGGAGAGAGGTGGCTCGGGAAAATTGGACAGCGTGCTGAGTGGATTGTCTGCCTGAAGATGGCCAGGATGGCCGTGATC
Source organism: Aurantimonas sp. C2-5-R2 (assembly GCF_036549495.1). Taxonomy (NCBI): domain Bacteria; kingdom Pseudomonadati; phylum Pseudomonadota; class Alphaproteobacteria; order Hyphomicrobiales; family Aurantimonadaceae; genus Aurantimonas; species Aurantimonas sp. C2-5-R2. The sequence goes on along the minus strand of NZ_JAZHLJ010000176.1, from coordinate 958 downwards.
AGGAGAGACGATGAGCAAGAGACCCAGGCGGAACCACATCCCTGCCTTCAAGGCGAAAGTGGCGCTCGCGGCGGTGCGCGGCGAGAAGACGCTGGCCGAGTTGGCGCAGCAGTTCGACGTGCATCCCAACCAGATTACGCAGTGGCGCTCGCAGCTTCTGGATGGCGCCGCCGGTGTTTTCGGATCGGAGACGAACGCTGTCGCCGCCACGCCGGTGATCGACGTGAAGACGCTCCACGCAAAGATCGGAGAGTTGACGCTGGCGAACGATTTTTTAGAAGGCGCGCTCGACAAGGCCGGACTGTTGGCGAGCGCAAGACGATGATTGATCGATCCCATGATCTACCGGTCGCTGGCCAGGCCCGAGAGCTCGGGATCAGTCGGGGCAGCGTCTACTACCTGCCGCGCCCGGTTTCGACCGCCGATCTCCTGCTCATGCGGCGGATCGACGAGCTGCATCTGGAATACCCCTTCGCCGGCAGCCGCATGCTGCGCGACCTCCTGGCAGGGGAAGGCATCATCGTAGGCCGCCTGCATGTTGCGACGTTGATGAAGCGGATGGCGATCGAAGCGATCTACCGTCGGCCAAACACGTCGAAGCCGGCGCCGGGTCACAAGATCTATCCCTACCTGCTCCGCAAGCTGCCGGTGACGCGACCGAACCAGGTCTGGGCGATGGATATTACATACATCCCGATGGCACGGGGCTTCGTCTATCTTGCGGTCGTTGTGGACTGGTTCAGCCGCCGGGTGCTGGCTTGGCGCCTGTCGATCACGCTGCATGCCGACTTCTGCACCGAGGCTCTGGAAGAGGCGTTGGCCCGCTTCAGAGCGCCGGAGATCTTCAATACCGATCAAGGTTCGCAAGGCGGATTCAACCGGTCGTCGCAACAGGTGCTATAATACTCGCTTCCAAGAGAAGCGCGAGGGTTTCTGCTGGAGACTTCCAACCGAGGGT
>NZ_JAZHLJ010000175.1:0-2827 GCF_036549495.1 Aurantimonas sp. C2-5-R2 | reverse complement strand
GGGGCATTACCATGTCGATACGTTACCTGCGCCCTCAAGGGTAAATTCCCGGGTGGTCGATGTCTCATCGTCATTGGCACGGAGGGTGCGCTCTACAGCCTCCTGATCGGACTGTTCGTCTATCGCGAAATGACGCTAGCTACAGCTTGGCGTGCCATTCGCGAAGCGGCAGTGGAGTCCGCAAGTATCCTGCTTATCATGGCGACGGCTACAGCCTTTGCTTGGGCACTTTCCTTTGAGCAGGCTCCGCAGATGGCGGTATCGGCCCTGATGACGATTACAGCCGATCCGATTCTATTATTTTTACTACTCGGGCTCCTCTACCTCGTTCTGGGTCTTTTCATGGAGGCCATCGCCATCGTCACCATGACGATTCCGGTCGTCATCCCTGTGCTACAGAGCACCGGCATAGATCCGGTTCATTTCGGTGTCGTGCTCGCGCTTATCATGTCGATCGGCACTATTACGCCTCCGCTCGGCATCGTCATGTTCACACTTTGTCGGATTAGCGGCATGGCGGTAGAGGAATTCACTGGGGCAATATGGCCGTGGCTCGTCCTCCTCGTGGTGATTACCGTCATCCTGATCCTGGTCCCGCAGCTTGTCCTCTATTTGCCTCAGAGCTTCGATATGTAGAAGGAACTGCCGTCCGATGCTCCCTTTATCCGAGAACCCAATCCCGATGCGTTACCTCCCGAGTTTCCGGCTGGATGGCCGGAACGCCATAATCACCGGCGCTAGCCGCGGCCTTGGGCGGCATATCGCCTTGGCTCTGGCGGAAGCCGGCGCCGATGTCGCCCTCGTCGGTCGGATCTTGGACGACCTTGAGCCAGTCGCGCGGGAGGTGCGAGACATGGGAAGGCAGGCGGTTGTCCTTGCAGAGGATCTCACTGACGAGACGGCCGGCACCCGCATTGCCCAAACGGCATCCGAGGTTCTGGGCGGGATCGACATCCTGGTGAACAATGCCGGGACGAATATCCAGCAAACGGCCTTAGACGTCACGCACGAGGTGTGGGATGCTATCATGGACCTGAACCTGAGAGGCGCGTTCTTTATGGCTCAGGCGGTCGCGCGCGAGATGGTCGGCCAAGGCCGAGGTGGCCGGATCATCAACATGGCTTCGCAGATGGCTGAAGTCGGCTTTTACAAGAGGTCCGCTTACTGCGCGAGCAAGTCCGGCATGATTGGCTTCACCCGTGCCATGGCCATCGAGCTGGCGCCACAAGACATCCGCGTCAACGCGATCGGCCCGACCTTCATTGATAGCCCACTAGCTCGCGAGATGTTCAAGGACAAGGAAATTGCCGCAGAGGTGATCAAGCGCCTCCCGATCGGTCGGTTTGGGCGTATGGAGGAAGTCGCGGCCACTGTCGTCTTCCTCGCCAGCGATGGCGCAGACCTGATCACGGGACATCACCTACTGGTCGACGGAGGCTGGACCGCGTGGTGACCAGACTTCAACCCCGGACAATGCGGAGAAAACCATGCGCGTAGGCTTCATAGGGCTCGGACGGATGGGCAGCCACATGTCCCGCAGTCTTCTGCGGGCCAGCCTCGCCGTCAACGTGTACGACGTAGACCCTGCTCCTATGAAAGAGCTCGAGCGTGAAGGGGCAACCGTCGCACTAAGTCCGGCTGAAGTCGGCGCAGGAAGTAATGTCACCATCCTGATGGTGCACGACCAGCAGCAGGCCGAAACTGCAGTATATGGTGAAGCCGGCTATGCCGCAGGTACGCGGGCCGGCAAAACGCTCGTTATCATGAGCAGTTTGCCGCCCAACTTTGTTGCTGAACTCGCTGGAGATTTTGAGACCAAGGGCATCCACCTCCTGGACGCGCCTGTCAGTGGCGGTGTCGAGGGAGCGCAGCAAGCCAGCCTCACGATCATGGCAGCCGGTTCGGACACTGCATTTCAGGCGGCTGAACCAATACTCGCCAAAATGGGCCGCAATCTCTATCGAGTTGGGTTATGTCCGGGCCAGGGCCAAACATTAAAGGCGCTGAACCAGGCGATGTACTTCACCGGTCTCGCCGTGGCCGCAGAGGTTCTCGTGACGGGTTCAAAGGCTGGCATCGATCCGGACGTGATGGTCGAGGTGATTGCTAGGAGCAGTGGAGACAATTGGGCGCTTCGCAACCGCGTGCCTCTCGCATGGCGCAACGACTACCGGTCCGGAGGCTCGCTGGCGGTGGCAATCAAGGATCTCCGCACTGCACTCGATATAGGGCGCGAATTTGACATGCCACTTCCCGTCACGACAGCAACGGCTCAAATCTTCGGATTGGCTGGTCGGCTGGGCGCTGCAGATGCTGATGACCCGGAGGTTGTGCGGACAATCGAAATCTTGGCAGGGCATGTTCTGCAGAAAGGCGAGAGAGATGCTGGGAGAAGTATTGATTGAAGTGAAGGATGATTCCCGCGATCCCGAACAATGGTGAGCGCTATCGCAATGGCGATCGGAATTGGACGCGTACATGGGGGCCACGGTTCGAGTCTGACTCACATCTGATGCAGTTGACGAGCGAACTGGCGGATCTTTGGAGAGGAGAACCGCCATGTCCACTACCATCTCGCTATCGTCGCTTATCCCGGCCGGGCTTGCAGTCGAACTTTTCGAGGTTGTCGACAGCGTGCTTATCGTCACCGCTTCGGCTCGAACGCCACACGCGGCATGTCCCTCATGCGGCAGCCTATCCCGCCGACTGCACAGCCGTTAGGGGATGTCCCGAAGGTTGTTGAACTTCGTTGAGCGGCGATGCCGGGTTGAACGTTACGCGGCCCTCGATGCAGGGGCAACGAACTTTTCGGCATTTCGGCGCTGAT
>NZ_JAZHLJ010000174.1:0-2845 GCF_036549495.1 Aurantimonas sp. C2-5-R2 | reverse complement strand
TCTGGGGCATTACCATGTCGATACGTTACCTGCGCCCTCAAGGGTAAATTCCCGGGTGGTCGATGTCTCATCGTCATTGGCACGGAGGGTGGTACGACAGCAACTCGGCATGGACCAAGAAGGGGCAGTTCAGCTGGAACCGATTGAAAGAAGCGACCGAGAGCTGCGTCTGGAATTTCATCAACGGCGAACCGATCGGCTGGGATGTGAAGCACGCCCACGGGATCATCAAACAGGTTCCTCCGGTCGGGTCGAAGGTGTGATCCACCGGCACTGCGCACCACCATTTGAACGCGAGAGATACGCTCGAATGGGGCGGGGACATTTCGCCCGCCTCACCTGTCTCCGAGATAGTTCTGAGGACAAACGCCGGTTAGATCGGAAGACGCTGGCCCGTAGAGTGTAGACGGCTCGTATTGACCATCTACAAAGTAGGAAACGGCGGGGGGCACCTGGCCAGAGACATGTCCAAATCAATTGCCTTAGCGGCGATCAATCCTTGCCCACGCTCGCCCATCAGCTAGCGTCAATTTGGGGTCACTCGATCTCGACCTCCCTGCCACGGCAAGGAGGCCATGATGACAAACCTATTCGAATACGACGGACCGCCAGATGACATCGAGATGGGGTCGCCCCCGCTCATCGAGCCACTATCCTGCGACCCCTGGGTGGCAAGCTCGGCCGTCCATAAGGCGATCCGACGAGGTGACGCCGAGACCGCTGAGCGTGCCGTTCTGACACTGATCGGTCATCGGGGGACCGGCGTCTTTCGGCGCTTGATGGTGATCGCGTTCGAGGATATCGGCATCGGCGCTCCCGATCTGCTGGTGACCCTCACCCGGCTCTGCACCGACGCCCGTCTTCGACGGCGGTACGGCGACACGCCGACGGTCACGTGTTCGATGGTCCGAGCCATGGCGGCGGCTCCGAAGGAGCGGTCGAGCGATTACCTGATCTGCTCAGCCGTCCACCGGCCGGATTGGGAATGCCACCGCGAGACCGTGGGTGCGCTCAGCATCAGAGACAGGATCGCCCTCGCGACGGACGCCGAGCAGCCATTGGCGTTAAGGGCGACCGCGTCATGGTTCGCCTCGGGGGTCGAAGCCGGCACTGAGAAGCGGATCGGCGGCGGTGACCTGACCGGCCTCATGACGGCCTACATCGATGCCGGCCTGCCCGAAGCGGCGGGACTGGCCATACAGGCCGCTGCGAGGGCCACACGCGAGCCCATCGTCCTCATGCTGCCGCCGCTCCTCCAGGAACTCAGACGGGGACGGAGTGAGCCGACAAGCCGATCCGTGCCGGTCCCGCCCACGCTATTCGTGAACGGCGTCCCAACCTATGCCCTCGACAAGCACACGCGGGCCGGCCGTCAGGCGATTGTGACCTTCGCTCGTGAGAACCAGGATGTGCGCTCGGCTCTTGAACGACACGTCCCCGAGTTCCGGCATAGGGACGCTGCGTATCTCGCGGCCTTCTACACCGACGCCATGCCGGTTACGCACCGGTTCGAGTGGGATCAGGTCGATGAGCTGGGTACGCTGGGGCGCGAGACGGATCTGCTCTGGGCCGGCATCCCTGCCACCGGCATGGCCGACATCCTCGCTGCCTTCCGGTCCAATCTTGCTCATCTGAATGAGGTTCGTGCCCGGCTTCTCCAGCCAGCACGACGGGCCAGGGAAGGCCGATGAACGACTTCCTACACTCCGATAACCCTCCATTATCAGAGCCCAAAAAAGAGAAAAACGCGGGCGATAAATGGAAAATTAACGAGGCGGTCGGTAGAATTGCAATTGATTGCACGAACCAAAAAGCCCCGCGTGCAATCAATTGCACAGCCGAACTCTCGAATTTTAGTAGAATTTTACCTTCCGTGGCCGATCTGGTCGACGGCTCACTGTCGGCCAGCAGCAAGCGTGCGTACCAATCCGACCTCGATCACTTCGTCGCCTGGGGTGGCATGATCCCGGCGTCGGCCGAAATGATCGCCGCTTACTTGGCCACCCACGCCGACGCTTTGACCCCGGCCACGCTGACCCGGCGGCTTGCCTCACTGGCGAAAGCCCACGCGCTGAAGCGGGTGTCGAGCCCGACGACCGATGCACTCGTCAAGGCGACCCTGCGGGGCATCAGACGAAGGAACGGTTCAGCTCAGCGCCAAGCCAATCCACTGCTGCGCGATGATCTCTTCGCCGTGCTGGCGGTTATGAGCGACCGGCCGAAGGACATCCGCGACCGTGCCCTGCTGCTGATCGGGTTCGCTGGCGGCTTCCGTCGATCGGAACTGGTCGGGCTGGATGTCGCCGATGTGGAGACCGTGCGCCAGNGGTTATGAGCGACCGGCCGAAGGACATCCGCGACCGTGCCCTGCTGCTGATCGGGTTCGCTGGCGGCTTCCGTCGATCGGAACTGGTCGGGCTGGATGTCGCCGATGTGGAGACCGTGCGCCAGGGGCTCGTGATCACGTTGCGCCGGTCGAAGACGGACCAGACGGGAGCGGGCAGGAAAATCGGGATACCCCATGGCCGGACGCGGTGGTGCCCGGTCGCCGCATTGGAAGTCTGGCTGTCGACCTTCGGCATCGAAGCCGGCCCCATTCTCAGGGGCATAAACCGACATGGGCGCGTCGGGGATCAGCGTCTGTCGGGAGAAGCTGTCTCGATCATCGTGAAGAAACGCTTGGCAGCGGCTGGCTTCGATCCCGAGGGGTACTCCGGACACAGCCTCCGTGCCGGCTTCGCCACCAGCGCCGCTCAGGCTGGTGCCTCGTCATGGAAAATCAGGCAGCAGACTGGGCACGCCAGTGATGCAATGCTCAGCCGCTATATTCGTGATGGCGAGCTGT
>NZ_JAZHLJ010000173.1:0-2861 GCF_036549495.1 Aurantimonas sp. C2-5-R2 | reverse complement strand
AGATAGTCCCGGTCGTCCCGTGCGTGCCATTGTGGATCCTCCCAGCGCATCATGACAGCCATCATGTTGCGTTGACCGGTTGAACCCACCGGCGCCTTCTTCGCCGAGATGAACGAGATCCATCCCTTTCCCGAAGGCAACGGCCGCACCCAACGGGCGCTGATCCTTCAGCTTGCCGAGGGCGCCGGTCACAGCCTCGACTTCTCGCTCGTCAGCGCTGAGCGCATGACGACCATCAGCGAACAGGCGGTCGACACGGCCCACCGCCCCGGCAGTCCGGCTGGCATCATCCGCATGATGGATGAGATCAGCGATCCGGTCCGCGCCACACCGCTGCGCAAGGCGCTTGCCGATCTCGATCGCCACGAGTTCCAGTGGCAGGAGACTTACATTTCGACGACGGTTCCGGGCGAACGCTATAAAGGCACCTTCGTCGGCCAGGCGAGCGACAGTTTCATGATGATGGTCGGGACCCGCTCGATCGCTGTCGGCTTCACCGCCGACCTCGATCAAGTTCCCAGATCCGGCGATCCGATTAGCTTCACCGCGACGGAACGCGGCTACAATCACGGCGTCGCCGCAGCCTTCGACAGGCTCGACCGATCGGACGCCGAGCGTCATCCGACTCTCGCGGCCGCGCACCGGGCGCTCGACCGCCTCGATGCCGAGGTCGCGCGCGAGTTCACGCCGCGTGAGGAGGCGTTCACCGAGGCGCGCCAAGTGGGGTTGCAAACGATCCGTGACGATCTTCGTGAAGGGCGGACTCACGGTCCGGACTTCGCGAGCCACGCCGTGGAGGCGGTTCGGGGTCACGGCACCGGCCACAGTCACTGATACCGCTCTCGCTTTTTCGGCCACAGCAGAGAGCGGCGGCGTCCAAGAACTTCTTGACAGTTATCAGGGGTCGGCCATGCGCCGTCCCCTTTTTTTGGCGATATTATACTTGACACACCAGACCGCTAAGGTAGCCTGAGCGCTCCGCAATGGAGGAGTGCAAAATGGCTGACTACCGAGTGACCTGCATCACCCCGGACAGCAATGACGCTGATCGTCGTATTGACAGGCTCGGCGGCCCTGACTGGAACGATTCAATCGACAACGTCATAGGATTTATCCAGCGGGGCCAGCATCGGTTCTGGACGAGCGCAGCCGGGAAATCGGTTTGGGTTATCGTCAAGCAGCATCCGACGAGCGGTCGCTACTACCTGACAACGAAGGGCGACGGCTTCCCGCCGAACAACCTTCTGAACCTGCCCCGCTGCTAACAAGAGCGTCGAAGGGGGAGGAATATCCTTCCGGCTCCATGGCCCAAGCGAGCGCCTGTTGTGCAGAATATAGCGCTGCATGTTCGTTTGGATCGGGGTAGGCCTGTAACCTTGCCTTGATGCGATTCAGTTCTGCTTCGATATGTTGCATAGCGATCTCCACTAAAAAGCCCGGCTCACTGGCCGGGCTTTTCCTTCTTCGGTTTCTCGTCTTTCGGCGGTGGCACCTTCGCGATACGCTCTAGCGTTGCGTCGAAGCGCGCTTCGTCGTTATCTGTTTCCAGTTCGCGAGCCGCCTCGCGGAATTTGTCGATTTGGCTCTTATCGTCATCGGATATAGCCATCAAAGCTTTTCCTCACCGTAAGAATGCATCATATGGCTAAACAGACCACAAAAGTTGAACTCTCGTCAAAACTAGTGGATTGAATTTGACATTTGATACCCATGTGCGGCGGACTCAAGATCAAATATCAAATTTGAAAAATCCACGAGAGTCATAAAGTTGCTAGTGGATTGATCGGATCAAAAGAGTCCGTTTTGGGATTCCGCATTGTGTTGTGGCGTGCGAGTCTGCGGTATGCGCAGCGACGTCACCTTCACCGTATCGGCCGCGGACCGTCAGCGATTGCAGGCGATCGTCGTGGACCCCAAGAGCCCGCAGAAGCATGTCTGGCGGGCGCGCATTGTCCTGCTGAGCGCCGACGGCCTCGGCACCTCGGCGATCATGGCGGGGACGAACAAGTCGAAGACCTGTGTGTGGCGCTGGCAGGAGCGTTTCATGCAGGAAGGTGTCGAGGGTCTGCTTCGCGATCGATCCCGTCCGCCCGGCAAGGCGCCGGTCCCGCCTGAGCGCGTCGCCGAGATCGTCCGCCTGACGCAGGAGCCGCCGCCGCACGAGGCGACCCACTGGACGCTGCGGGCGATGGCGAAGGTCGCCGGCATAGCGGCGTCGACGGTGCAGGCGATCTGGAAGGCTCACGGCCTCAGTCCCCACCGCTGGCGGAGTTTTAAGCTTTCGAACGACCCGGCCTTCGCCGAGAAACTGACCGACATCGTCGGCCTGTATGTCGATCCGCCGGCCCACGCCGTGGTGCTGTCGGTCGACGAGAAGTCGCAGATCCAGGCCCTCGACCGAACCCAGCCCGGCCTGCCCATGAAAAGGGGCCGCGCCGGCACCATGACCCATGACTACAAACGCCACGGCACGACGACGCTCTTCGCCGCGCTCAACGTGCTGGACGGCACTGTCATCGGGCAGAACATGCAGCGCCACGGGGATGTCCCGAAGTTTGTTGAACTTCGGCGAACGACGTTGCCGGGGTTGAAGGTTACGCGGCCCTGGAAACGGAGGCAACGGGCTTTTNGGGGATGTCCCGAAGTTTGTTGAACTTCGGCGAACGACGTTGCCGGGGTTGAAGGTTACGCGGCCCTGGAAACGGAGGCAACGGGCTTTTCAGCAAGGCGCTGCTGATGGGCAAGAAGGGCGGCCCGCAGAATCGGCAATTGCTTGTGAGCCTTGAGCTTGCGGAAGCCCTTAGCCGCCTCGATCATGCCGGCGGCGACCCAGCGCAGGGCCATCTTGCCGTTTCGCCACC
>NZ_JAZHLJ010000172.1:0-2935 GCF_036549495.1 Aurantimonas sp. C2-5-R2 | reverse complement strand
CGATCGGGCCCTTTCCTGTGTCGTGCCCCTCACGCCAGTGGCCTGCTTTTACTCCGCCCCACTGGCCCGGTTTTGCTCCGACGTTGACACGCCGCCGATGATCAGAAAGAAGATCGCGCCCATCATGAAGCGAAACGGCGCCGCCGCCATCGCCGAGGACGGAATCCGGTCGCTCCAAAGTGTTGCGATCCAGTTGAACACATGCAGCGTGCTGGGAATGAAGATCAGCAGCGTCAGGATCTGGGTCGCCCGCTGCAGGAATCCATGCACGGTCGATGCCGGCTGGAAATGATGCGGAAACACGACGAAGGATAGCGCGGCCAGCAACAGGAAGGCTACAACACCAGAGGTGTAGCTCCACATCGGCCGGCCCAGGAACCGCGGCAGCAGCGTGTAGATGATTGCGATCGCCGGCACCAGCGGCAGGTAGACGGCCGGATGTCCATAGAACCAGAACACGTACATGAAGGTCATCACGTCGCCGCCCCGGCCTGGGTCGAACAGCGCGGTCGCGCCCACCCAGTCGGTGAGCAGGACGACCCCGGTCAGGCCCAGAAGAGGCGTCGAAACCATCAAGAGGCTGGCCTCGGATATCATCGCCCAAGCCAGAAGCGGCTTGCGGGTCCAGGGCGCCGGGCAGGCGAGCGCATTGCGCAGCAGCACCATCCCGGCCAGAAATTCCGAGACCGCGACCAGAACCACGGCGACATAACCCATCCAGACCAGCTCACCGCCGACCCGCAGCGACATCGGCGGATAGAGCGTCCAGGTGAAATCGGGTCGGCCGATGATCAAGAGTACCGCCGCGGCGATCAGGGTCCAATAGCTCGCCTGTGCCATCCCGGCCCAGAGAAGCCGGCCCGTGCCGAGAACCTTGGGCATCAGGAAATAGCAGATCGAGATGACGATCGGGATGACGAAGCCGAAGACCATCAGCATGCCGTGTAGCGTCATCAGTGTCATGTAGGGCCGCGCGCCCATGAACTGGATATCCGGGGCCGCCAGTTCCGTGCGGAACGCCAGAGCGAAGGCCCCGCCCAGCGCCAGCATCAGGAACGATGTCAGGATGCCCTTGACCGCGATGATTCTGTAATCGTTGGAGAACAGAAAGTCGCGGAGCCCCATCCCGCCGATCAGGTTCTCGGGCTGCCAATGCGGCTTTTCGCCCATACGCTCGATGTCCAGTGCGTTGGCCATGCCGGGTCGCCTCCGTTCAAGCCATGTCGGCGTTTGAGCCGCCGACGACCAGCCATGCCTTCATCTGCGCGTGGCCGACGCCGCAATAATTCACGCACTGGATGAGGTATTTGCCGGGTTTGCTGGGTGTCCGGATCCACACTTCGCGAGCGGCGCCCGGGTCGAATTCAGTGGTCAGGCCGGCGACCGGAACGTTGAAGCCGTGGATCACGTCATTGCTGAGGATGCGGAACAGCACCTTCTGGTCCGGTTCGACGCGCACCGCATTGCGGCTGATCTCGCCGCCCTCTGTCGTGAAGGCGAAGCCCCACTGAAAGGCCAGGACGGTGATCTGCTGATCGAACGCGGCCCGCGCTGCGGGATCGACGATCTGACCGGAAACTCCGCCGTTGCGCAGATCGACTTCATAGGCCTTGTAGGTCGCAGTGCTTCGCTGATCGGCAAAAAACACCAGTCCGACCAGAAGTATGACGAAGCCGATCTCCATCCGGTATTTCATCCGCCAGCGTCGCGGCCAGAACAGCGCGAGAAACAGTGCGGTAATGCCGGCGATGCCCAACGCGAGCGCTATAGCGACCATCAGCGCCTGGTCGCCCATCAAACCCAACGCGTTCTGCATGATCGTCCTCCCACGCCACGGACGACGGGAGTTTCACACCCGATTGCCCTCAAACTCCGTAGCTGACGGATATTTGAGTGCGACAATTTTTCTCGGTCAAGTTAATTTGTGGCAATAATGCGTTGGAATTTCGCCGTAAGCCGGAACGAAGAAGCACTTTTCGCCTCTGCGAATATTTGAAAATGTATAACCTGAGCTCGTGCTTGGTACGGGCGATATGCTCGGGCGGTTGACATAATAATCGTCAAAATAAAATCGACTGGATGGTGTTATGTTTCTGCGTCGTCGCTGCGGAAATGGGTCGCCATCTGAGAGTCCGTTTCGAAACTCACTGCGGCGGGTTCAAAGGCCCCTCGGATGGTCGCTCCGCAATGACATGATACCCGATTTCCGCGGNCTGAGAGTCCGTTTCGAAACTCACTGCGGCGGGTTCAAAGGCCCCTCGGATGGTCGCTCCGCAATGACATGATACCCGATTTCCGCGGGTTTGGGCGTCCCGGGTGAACCATGGAGGCTGGTCTTGGCAGGGTTTCGAAACGGCCTCTGAGGCGCGTGGCGGTCGCGGCACAGTGACCTTGCGGGGTCTATCGAGACTACGCGGGCGCCCCTACGCCGCGCCGCCCATCTTGATCTTGAACGGGGAAATCAGCGGGCCTGGAGCACTCCACTTTCCATCTTGCCCAACATCGCCTGGACCGCCGTCGCCGCCGCGTCGAGAGCCGCGCGATCACGTGAGCGGACGACGATTTCGGTCGAGTATGTGTTGCCGTCGAATTTGGGGTAGGAGCCGATGGCAACGCCCGGATGCTCCTTCGCCAGTGCACGCAGCGGATCGCCGATGTCGCCTTCGCCGTATGGACAACCGAAAGCGGCGGATTCGATTGCCTGACCGGCCGGTAGGGTGTCGATCACCTGTCCGAGCATCGCCTGAAACACGGCCGGGACACCGGCCATGACGAAGACATTGTCGAGACGAAAGCCGGGCGCGACGGAGACGTGATTGTCGATCAGGCTGGCGCCGTCCGGTGTGAGCTATGGCTGAAAATGGGTGATGGGGCCTGAGAAGGCGGCGTATCGTGGCGGGTTCTGAAGCCTGCCAGAACCTCCCGAAGGAGCGAT
>NZ_JAZHLJ010000171.1:0-2938 GCF_036549495.1 Aurantimonas sp. C2-5-R2 | reverse complement strand
CCTTTCCCATAGAGCACCTCCTGCTCACAGAGAATCAAACCGAACATCAAATGGGAACCCGTCGATTCAAATTATTCGCCGGATGCTCTAGAACGGGCACATCTCGCGCCGCCGGGACCCGGGACAGTGCACCATTGGAGGTGGCGCTACTACGGGAGGCGGATCGGCTGGTGGACGGTCCGGGCAGCTATCTTGTAATCGATGACATCGCCTTGCCGAAGAAGGAGGATCATTCGGTCAGCGTGGCGCCGGGGGATGTCCCGAAGTCTGTTGAACTCCGGCGAGCGGCGTTGCCGAGGTTCAAGGTTACGCCGCCCTCAAATGGAGGGCAACCCGCTTTTCGACGAGACGCTCCTGGTGGGCAACGAGGGCGGCCTTGAGGATCGGCAGATAGTGCCGGCTGTCGGTCGTGCACGGCCTGAACCGGCGGGCACGGATACTGTGACGTCGCATCAGCCGTGCGACACGCCCACGGCATGCTATCCCGCCTTCTGCACGAAGCGCGGCATGCATTCTGGGACTGCCGTAACGGCCATGATGCTCGGCGTGAAGGCGACGAACGTTGGCGAGCAGCGCACGGTTCGCAATGGCCCGAGCGCTGTCGGGACGGTTGCGCCATGCATAGTAGCCGCCGGCCGAGACCTCGAGGACCCGGCACATCAGCCGGATCGGCCAGCGGTCGGCATGGTCGCGGATGAATCTGAAGCTCATTTCGGCACCTCCGCGAAGATGCCGATCGCCTTTTTTTAGCACGTCGTGCTCCATGCGCGTGCGATCGAGCTCACGCTTCAATCGCGTGATCTGCGCCGCTTGATCCGCTGGAGACGGCATCGGCGAGAGGGCCCCCGCGATTCCATCGGTTCGCGGGGGGGGGGGGACTCCCTACCGTTTATCAAGTGGGGTTTGTGGCGTGGTTTGGATCGAACGCGGTTCTTGCAGTCAGCATGGCGCATGCGACGGCGAGAAGACGGTCGGCGACAGATCGGAGGGGCGCGGGCGTGGTTGTAACTTCGTTTCCTGAGAGCATCGTACTTGGCCCGGCTCGCCGGATCATGCTGGGTGGCGACGCGCGCCCAGTGATAGACGGCGTTGCGCAAGCGGCCGTCTGCGGCTTGGCGCATGACGACGATGCGGCTTTTTGCCGGACCGCCTTGTGATTGGCGCGGCGCCGGACAAGCACCTGAGAGCCTGATAGTCTCGTCGTTGCAGAGCTTCGAAGGCTTCTGCGAGCAGCGGCCGCAAGGTCGCCGAACGCGGTTCTTCCCACGGCGGGCAAGGCATGTCGGACATGGCCGCGTGGATCGCAAAGTATACGGGTGAACCGCCTGAGGCTGTGCCCGTCGCCATCGAGGTGCCGCACGGTCCCGTCGTCGAGGGGCTGATGGAGCGCGGCTTTCCCGTTCATTCCATCAATCCCAAGCAGAGCTCGACCGCTTCCGCGACCGTTTCTCGCCGGCGGGCGCCAAGGACGACAGCCGCGATGCCGAGGTGCTGGCGAGCGCGCTTCGGACCGACCCGCGCTGCTTGCGGCGCCTGGAGCGGCTGGATCCGGTCGTCGTCGAACTGTGGGAATGGTCGCGCATCGCCGAGGACCTCCGGCACGACCGTAACCGGCTCGGCAACCGCGTCCGCGAGCTTCTCTGGCGCTACTATCCGCAGATGCTGGACCTCACCGACGACGTCGCCGCACCCTGGTTCCTGGAGCTCTGGGCCCTGGTGCCAACGTCCGACAAGGCCGCTCGCATCCGCGAGAGCACCGTCGGACGGCTCTTGAAGAAGCACCGAATCCGCCGCTTCTCGGCCGCTGAAGCCATCGACCGGTTGCTGACGCCTGCCCTTCAGGTCGCGCCCGGCACGGTCAGCGCGGCGACGGACCATCTCGAATCCGTCGCCAAGCGCCTCCAACTCGTCAACTGGGAGATCGCGGCTGCCGACGATCGGCTCGATCGACTGACCGCCCGCCTTGCCGCAGCCGGAGAGACCGAACCGGGGCAGATGTCCGAGCAGCATGACGTGACGATCCTGCGAACCTTGCCGGGCGTCGGAAGGATCGTCGCCGCCACGCTGGAGTCAATCAGAACCATATGATGCGTCTGCGATGCCCAGTCAACGCCCACGAACCAGTTCGGTTGGTCTTCGTCCATGACGATCTCCTCTGTCACGTTCGAGCCACCGCAGTGCTTGCCGATCCCTGTACTAGCGCTCGACGGCGCGGACTCCCCACGAGACATTCACCGCGGCCTCCCGCCGGGGCACAGGTCCCCCCAGGTGTTCTGGACACAGGGGGCGGCGGGCTGGTCCGATCCAAACAGCCTACGACGAAGCCAATCAGATCGCTATGAGAGGTACAGGGGCGGAGGGATTAGAGAGCGCCGTCAGCGGCGAGCCGACGCAGCTTCTCCTGCGTCGTCAGCGCCGAACTCCAGCCAAGAAGGTCTTTCAGCGGTTGCGTTTCCAGCACAAACGGCGCCGTTGCGGCATGCCAGACCGTGTTCTTCCCCATAGCGCCTATCGATCGTTGCAGAACGCCCACCGGTGCTGGAAGCNGCCGAACTCCAGCCAAGAAGGTCTTTCAGCGGTTGCGTTTCCAGCACAAACGGCGCCGTTGCGGCATGCCAGACCGTGTTCTTCCCCATAGCGCCTATCGATCGTTGCAGAACGCCCACCGGTGCTGGAAGCAGAAGCGGCGCGCGGCCCCAGCCGGTGCGGAGCGCACGCACGATTCCTGCCGGGGTGACAGGTCCCTCGTCGGCGACCAGGAGCGTCGTTCCCGCTGCGGCGGGGACAGCAAGAGATGCGGCGATCACCTGTGCCAGATGATCGACGGCCACCAGGCTGCGCGGCCCTCCTAGAGCATCCGGCGAATAATTTGAATCGACGGGTTCCCATTTGATGTTCGGTTTGATTCTCTGTGAGCAGGAGGTGCTTCATGGGAAAG
>NZ_JAZHLJ010000170.1:0-2941 GCF_036549495.1 Aurantimonas sp. C2-5-R2 | reverse complement strand
ACCTCCGGTGAATATCTCTTCGATGTCGTCTTCGTCATCATGACCCCATCCTCTCAGGAACTGAGGTCTCCGGGAAACCCGGGGCGGTTCACTACGGACAATTCTGTCCCGTCGCCATGGCGGCCGAGACCCTGTGCACCCGCTGGACGATGGTTCTGGTTCGCGAGATGATCGCGGGCTCCACCCGCTTTGGCGACCTGCGGCGCGGCGTGCCGCGCATGTCGGCCAGCCTGTTGTCACAACGCCTGAAGGAGCTGGAAAGCGCAGGGGTCCTGACGCGTACGCCCGTGCCGGGCGAGCCGGGTGTGCACGACTACCGCCTGACCCGGGCGGGCAAGGATCTGCAGGGTGTCGTCGAGGCCTTCGGCCTGTGGGGACAGAAATGGATCGAGACCCAGGCCACGCTGAAGAATCTCGATCCCTCGCTGTTGATGTGGGACATGCGCCGCAATCTCGACCCGTCGCCCCTGCCCCAGTCGCGGACGGTGGTGCACATCACCTATCCGGAGCTGGCCCTGGCCAAACGCGACTGGTGGCTGGTGGTCCACCCGACAGCCGAGGTGGATCTGTGTTCAGCCGATCCGGGGTATGAGGTGAACCTGTGGGTGACGACGGACCTGCGGACCATGACCGCGATCTGGATGGGGCTGTCACGGGTGGGGGACATGGGTGACAAGATCCACCTCGACGGCGATCCGGCAATCGCCAGCACCATGCAGACCTGGCTGGGGCTCAGTCCTTTTGCAGCCCAGGCCAAGCTGGCCCCCTGAGGCGGACAGCGGCACGAAACGGTGGTCCAGTTTCCGGACTATCGACGCAGGATGCCGAGCGGCACCTTGGGGAAGACCCGCCAGACCTTTCCGGCCAGGCGGCCATCCCTTTCCTGAAGGAGTCTCACCATGCGTTCGCAAGCCACCTCACCCCGTCGCGCCACTCACCCGGCACCAACCGGCGTTCGCGGCCCCATGATCCGCGCCGCACACGCCGCCCTGTCCCTGGCCGCCGCCAGTCTGTTCCTGGCCGGTCCGGCCCTCGCCCAGGCAACACCCGACACCGAGGCGATGATCGCGGATGCCCTGCGCGCGGCACCGGCGAACATTCGAGACACCGCGACGATTTCCGACCTCGCGGGGCATGTCCTGCGGCAAGGGACCAGTGACTATACCTGCTTTCCCGCTCCGTCCGGCATCGCCGGGCCGATGTGCATGGATGGCGAATGGCAGCGCTGGATGGCGGCGTGGATGGGCGGCACGCCGTTCACCGCGGAACATGTGGCCATCGCCTACATGCTGGCCGGCGACTCCCCTGACGGCGGTGCCAGCAACATCGACCCGGCTGCCGGCGCACCGACGGTCGGCAACGAATGGATCGTTGAGGGGCCGCATATGATGGTCATCACCCCCGATCCGGCCGCATTCGAAGGACTGCCCACCACGATCGGGACAGACGGTCCCTATGTGATGTGGCCCGGCACGCCCTATGTCCACCTCATGGTTCCGGTTGCCGCGAGGCCGGAACAGCGCAGCATCCCTTCGCGGTAAGTAGAGGTGGCTCGGTTTGTCTGAACAGGCTCGACGGCTTGATAAGTGGATCGTCTGCCGGGTTTTATGCCGCTGCGAGAAGCGGTTGATTGAAGTAGGCGTGGTCCGGAGTTTTCCGGCCCAGGCTCGAATGTGGGCGTCTTGCGTTGTAAAAGTCGAGGTACCGGCCGATCGATGTCCGGGCGTGGCTGACGGTCTCATAGGCCCGAAGATAGACCTCCTCGTATTTGATGGATTTCCAGAGCCGTTCGACGAAGACGTTGTCGCGCCAGGCGCCCTTGCCGTCCATGCTGATCTTGATGTCGCTGGCGAGCAGGACCTTTGTGAAGTCGATGCTGGTGAACTGCGCACCGCAAGTGGCTGGCGGTCGAGATCGAGAACCGCGAATTCGACGAGCGGATGGTCGTCGAGGTCGGCGACGAACCGGCGCCCGGATTCGGACGGTGAGGGATTTTCTCTGGAAGACAGGCGAGGGGATCTCGGAGAGGGGGTTTCCGATCGCCCTCACCCCTTGGCTTGCTGCCTACGGGAATGTCAGACGGCCACCTAAAATCCGATCAACGCGACAAATCCACGCGCTATTATCTCGTAATGTCCAGGCTCGTGCCCTTTCCGCCGGAAATTGTCCACAGCATCGACGCAGGCGCGTCGGTGCTTCGGGCGGTTCGCGATCACTCCGGCCGCACCCTCGAAGATGTCGCCCGTGCGTGTGGGGTGTTGCCTGCAAGACTTTGGGAAATTGAGGCCGGGGTGGNGGGCGGTTCGCGATCACTCCGGCCGCACCCTCGAAGATGTCGCCCGTGCGTGTGGGGTGTTGCCTGCAAGACTTTGGGAAATTGAGGCCGGGGTGGCGCCGACGCTGGCCGAGCGGCAGGCGCTGTCTGAACTATTCGGCTATGATGAAGATGTGCTGATCGACCTGTGAGGAGAACCGCACTGTTCGTGAAACAAGACAAAATTCGATCCAGATCGTCGCGCGACACATCCGGCCCCGGGATGGGATATGGAGGGCCGTGGAAATCAATCGCCTGCCGTTAGATTCTGCGGGGAATGGATACCCCAAAAAAAACGGAGCCTTGCCGATCTGCGCCGAGGAATCGGTCCACATCTCGGACGATCTTCAATCGCCGCGGGGACGCTATGACTACGTCAACGTCAAGCTCGACAAGACCGGGGGGCTGACCGAGGCGAACCGGCTCAGATCGCCAGACGAAACGCCTGCTCCACCGAGGGCTCGATCGCACCCGCCACCGCCTTCAGAAAAATGTCCGCGCAGGCGTCCCAGCTATAGGCCCGCGAGCGATCCAGCGCGTCCTGAGGATCAAGCGACAGAGCAGCGAGACAGGCTTCCCGCAAATCATCGGACATATGCCCAGCCTTTGACGATCCGATCACGTCGA